>JAKSOX010000249.1 GCA_024405335.1 Kiritimatiellia bacterium | reverse complement strand
CAGGCAAAGCATCCCCGCCACGATTGATTTCACGAACTTTGTCAATGCCAGATATTCCTTTCGCCCGTATTATACCACAACAAGGGACGCATGGCAATTTGCGAACTTGGCGCTTGGTGCAATCTGGGACGAGCGGAGCCCCCTCACCGCGGCGTTTTCGCCGCGCCGAAGACGCTTTTGAGCCGGATGACGCCGGAACTCGGCAGGAAGTCCGAAAGGTCGAACTTCGTGCGGTTCACGCCCACCGTGACCGCGCGCACCTTCACGGGCGCGTCCATCTTCTTGTCGCCGCCGGACGACACCCACTGCATCTCCGGAACGCCGGGGCTGCGGTCCTCCACCAGCGGCGTCTCGCGCACGGGCGACCAGCAGCGGCCCCAGCCGTCGAAGTTCACGCACAGATGGCCCGTCCAGTCGAGGATGTTGCAACCCCAGCACGCGATGGTGTTCGGCAGGTTGCGGAACACTTCGCCCTGCGCGTCCACAACCTCGAACTGGATCTGCCCCCAGTTGGAGTCGCCGCGGACTTCGGCGCCGATCACCGCGGGGTCGCCCGCGAGCGCGATCGGCTCCTTGAAGCGGATCGTCGTGTACTCCGTCACGTACGGCGAGACGTTCGTCATCGCGTGCCCGAAAAGCGGCGGCGTGAACGACCGGTCGAGCCGGAGTTCGAGCGCGTGCGAACCGTCCGCTTCCGTCGCGTCGGCAAGCGTGAATTTGCCGGGCACGAGGATCGGCAGCGTGTCGTGGTTCGCGGACGCTACGTCCGGATCGGGCTCGAGCGTGCAGTCCGCCGCCGCGGGAATCGGACGCACGTCGGCGTCGGCCGTGATGCGCAGGTCGCGCGCGAAGGTGCGCGCGCCCGTCGCCGTCACGGCGCGAAGCGGACGGTCGGTCACGAGATAGACGGGCTTTTCGCCGGCCGTCACGACGCTCTCGCCGACCTTGAGCGGCGTCTCGTTGCCGAACATGTCCACCACCGCGCCCGCGTCGCAGCCGAACAGCCGCGAGAGCAGCGGCACGGAACCGTCCGCGTCCACCGTCAGTCCGGCCTCGCCGCGGCTGCACCACAGCGCCGTCGCATACCGTCCGTCCAGCCGCTTGAACTCTACGGCGTAGACCGTGGTGGATCCCGTGTCGAAACGGCGCGAGAACCGAACGCCGTCCATCACCCACGTGAACGTGGCGAAGGCGGGCAGCATCAGCTTCGGATACGAGAGCGGCGCGCGGACCGTCATCTCGTTCTGCCCCCAGTACGTGTTGTAGTAGCAGCTGCGCACGTCGTTGATGCCTGACGGCGCGACGAGCGGATTGTCCGCCATCAACGCCACGAGCATGTCGCGCACGTACCACGCCGCGCACTGCTCCACGCCGAGGTTCGCCTCGGTGCGGTAGATGAACTCGTAGGTGCCGTTCGAGCGCACCTTGCGCCCGGCGTAGTGCGCGCCCGCGTCCTCGGCGACGCGCTTGCCGACGAAGCCGCACTCCGTGAGCCGCTCGGGGATGGACGTCTGCGTGGGGTTCTCGATGCCGATGAAGTCGTAGTAGTCCGGATTCGCCCCGCCGCGCATCGGATGGTACACGGAGCCGATGGAGCACACGGAATTGCCGATCTGGATCTTCACGTCCGGGAAGTGCTTGCGCATGAGGCGGCCGATTTCGTTGACGTAAGCCGCCTTGCGCTTTTCCATTTCCGTCGCCTCGGGCACGGGCAGCCCCAGCACTTCCTCCGGAATGCCGCCGCGCGGACCCGACTCGTGCCACACCATGAGGTGCGCGGGCTTGAAGCCGCCCAGGTCGTCGATCTGCTTCTGGACGTGCAGCCGGAACTTCTCCTCGTCTTTCGCGCGCCCGGTCTTGTAGTCCACGAAGTCTTCGCCGGGCGCGTAGATGCAGCCCTTCGGACGCAGGTCGTACGCGTCGAACGTCTTCGGGTTCATGCCCGCGCGGCGGAAGCCGATCTTCTGCAGCAGCGGCGCCAGGCGCACGTGTTCCGCCGGCGAGGTGCCGTGGACGCCGCCCCACCACCACGTGGCGTAGGGACAGTCCTCGCGCGGAACGTCGCGCTTCATCGGCGGCAGCAGCGCGAAGCGCGCCTCGTGGTCGAACCACTTGCGCCCCTCTGCGTCCCTGAGTTCGTACGCGAGCGTGTAGAAGCCGCGCTTCGCGACGGCCGAAAGGTCCACCGTCACCTCCTCGCGGTCGCCGACCGCCGCCAGCGCGAACGTCCGCCCGCCCCGGAAAATCTCCTTGCCGTCGGCGTCCCGCGCCGTCCAAACGAGCGTTCCGCGCGCGTCTTTGCGCGTCGCGGCGAGCGTCATGCCCGTGACGCGGTTCGTCTCGCCGTCGCAGAACACGTTGCCCACCTGCGCTTGGACGAAGTCCATCTCCACGGGCGGCGTTTCGAGCGTGACGCCGAAGAAGTTGAACGCGCTCTTCGCCAGCGGATCGGGCAGGAACGAATAGTCGAGCTGCTGCACGTTGCGCCAGCCGCGGCAGAGGAACTCGAGATACAGCGCGCCACACGACTGCTTCATCCAGGGCTGCGCCTGGCAGGTGTTGTGCCGGTCCAGCGCCAGGTCGAAGACGGGCCCGAGGTTCAGGTCCACCGCGCAGAGGTACACGGGGCACGCCACGCCGCCTTTCACGACTTCGCCGACCTTCCGCGCGGACGGCGGCACGCCGTCCGTGAAGTCGAGTTTCGTGTCCGCCATCATGTTCGCGCCGTCGCAG
>JAKSOX010000248.1 GCA_024405335.1 Kiritimatiellia bacterium | reverse complement strand
CGCCGGAAGCGGCGGACCGCCTGCTTCACGGCGGACGGCATGAGCGCCAGGGCCGCCGCGAAATAAACCGCCCCGCCAACCGCCACCAGCGCCGCGAGCGCCAGCGCGGGCGCGCGGTCCGCGAGCAGCGGACGAGCCGCCAGCAACGTCGCCGCCATCAGCGCGCACGCCGCCAGAATCCGCGCAAGCGCGGGCAGCAGCGCGCGCCATCCGAGCGCTCCGTTCTTGCGGCGGGCCAACGCGGAAAGCAGCGCGCAGGAAATACCCGCGCACAGCACCGTGGACCCCGCAAGCCCCACGTGCCGCCATTCCATCGGCAAACCGAACACCGCCAGCACGTTCAGCGCCGCGTTCAGGCACACCATCCACACGGACACCTTGAGCGGAGTTTTCATGTCGTTCTGCGCCTGGAACCACGGCACCAGCGACTTCTGCAAGCCGAAAAATCCCAGCCCGAACGCATAGCACGACACGGCGCGCGACACGCGCGTGGTGGCCAGCGCGTCGAATTCGCCGCCCTGGTAGATGACCCCCGTCACTTCGGGCGCGAGAATGCCGAGCCCCACGGCGGCGGGCAGCATCACGAACAGCATGTTCCGCGCGGAGGAAACGAACGCCTCGCGCGCGCCGGGCACGTCCCCTTTCGCGAACATCCCCGCGAAAGTCGGCAGCAGCACCGTGCCGAACGCGACCCCGATCACGCCGAGCGGCAGGTCCATGAGCCGTTCCGCGTAGCCGATCACGCCGGCCGCCCACGGGGCGGCGATTTGCGCGAGCGCGGTGTCGAGCATGTAGTTGATCTGCACGGCGCCCGCGCCCACCGCCGCGATGGCCGTGTTGCGCCACACGAGCCGCACCTTGGCGTCGCCCCAGCCGCTGAACGTCACGCCGGGCGTCACGCCAGCGCAGTGCATGCGCCAGAGCATGTACGCCATCTGCGCGGCCCCCGCGACGAGAATCGCCATGGCCACGCGGTGGATGCGCTGGTCGAGCTTGAGTTCCGGATGGAACGCGATCCACGCCAGAATGCCGATCCAGAAGAAGTTCAGCAGGCACGGCATGAAGCCGGCCGCCTTGAAGCGGCCCATCGCGTTCAGCACGCCCATGCCGAACGCCGCGCCGCAGATGAAGATCATGTACGGCAGCAGCGTCTTGATCAGGCGGATCGTGAGCAGCGCGCGGCCCGAAAGCGACAGCTCGTGCCGCCAGGCCACGGCCGTTTCGAGCCCCAGGAACGCGAGCGCGACGACGGCCGCGAGCATCAGCAGGATCATCGTCATCACGGCGCGCGCGAGTTTCACGGCCTTCTCGCGCGCCTCGGTCTCCACGCAGCCCTTGAACACCGGCACGAACGCCGCCGTCATGGCGCCCTCGCCGAAGAGCTTGCGCGCCATGTTCGGAATCGCGAACGCCAGCGCGAACGCGCTCTGTTCCACGCCCGCGCCGATGAAGCGGCTCTGCAGCATTTCGCGGACGAGCCCCAGCACGCGCGAAAGCGCGGTGAGGGCGGCCACGACCGCCGTGTTTTTCAGTATGCCGTGGCCGCGCCCCATCCCGGAATTTCCGTGCCGACGTCCGCGCGCGCCGTCACCGTGCGCGAATCGACTTGACCTGGATGCTCGGCGACGCCGTCTCGAACCCGCCGAGCGTCGTCTTTTCGCGGTTCATGCCGATCGTGAGCGCGCGCACCTTGATCGGATACTTGATCTTCTTGTCGCCGCCCGCCGAAATCCACTGCTCCTCGTAGGTCGCCGGGCTGTGGTCCGGCAGGAGGGAGTTCTTGCGGAGCGACTGGCACGCCCAGCTCCAGCCGTCGAACGCCACCGCCAGGCGGCCCGGCCAGTCCAGGATGTCGCAGCCCCAGCTGTCGGCGTTGCAGTAGTTGCGGAAGATTTCGCCGTCGGCGTCTTCGATCTCGAAGCGCAACTGCCCCCAGTTCGAGTTGCCGTTGACCTCGACGCCGAGAATCACGGGCTCGCCGGGCACCGGCACCGGTTCGGCGAAGCGGAGCGTCGTGAACTCGGTCCAGAACGCCGTCGTCTTCTTCGGATCGCTCTTGAGCGTCACCTCCAGCACGTCGCCGCGCGCCGCGTCCGACGCCTTCTTCACGTCGAACGCGCCGGGCTTCAGCTGCGGCATGCAGTTGTGGTTGACGGACGTGTAGGTTTCGTCCGGCTCGACCGTGAACTTGACCGCCGAAAGATCGCAGACGACCGTCGCGTCCTTGAAGATGCCGTCTTCCATCGGGAAGGCGCGGTTCGAGACCTTGAAGTTCTTGAGCGGCTTCTGCGAAACCGCGTAGACGACGCGGCCGGAGCCCTTCTTCTGCGCCGCGCGACCGTAGAGGTCGACGAGTTCGGCCGAGCCCTCGAAGTCGAAGTCGAACGTGCCGCGGGCCGACCAGACCACCGTCACGAACTTGCCGTCCACGCGCTTGAACTCCACCGCGTAGATCGTCGACGAACCCATGTCGTGGAACTTCGAGAAGGTCACGCCGTCCATCATCTTCGTCGCGACGGCGTAGGCCACGTACGCGCGCTTCGCGTAGCACCAAGGACCGCGCTCCATGATGCCCGACCCGCCCCAGAGACCGTTGTAGTAGCCCGACGAGCAGTCGAAGAAGATGCCGGGGCTGATGAGCGAGAAGCCCTGCGTGTTGCAGATCGCGATGTCGCGCGCCTGGTACTCGGCCTGCAGTTCCTGGCCGATGTCGCGCTCCGAGCGGTAGATGAACTCGTAGCAGCCGTTCACCGG
>JAKSOX010000247.1 GCA_024405335.1 Kiritimatiellia bacterium | reverse complement strand
GCGTCCCGGTTCAACGCGCTGACGTTGAAGTCGAGGTGGAACACGAACGGCGCGGGATCCGTCTTCGGGCGTTCGCGACCGTCGGCGGGCACGATTTCGTACTGGAACGTCGCTTCGCACGGCTCGGCGCCGACGTCGAGTTCAAGCGCGATTTCGCCTTTTTCCCGATCGTACGCACAGGGCACCTTGAAGCGGCGCGTGCCGTCCGCGTTGAGCGAATGGACGACGCGCGGACCATCGGCGGCCAACCGGCACGACGCGGCGCCGCGCCGCATCAAATGCGGCAGCGTTCCCCACTTCTCGAGGATCTTCATCGCGTCGTCGCGGTAGACGACGCCCGTGTCCTGCAGGTCGGTGACGTGCGCGAGCAGTATCCGCGCGGAGGACTTCAGAGGATTTCCGTCCAGCGACGTCGCCCACACCGCCGCCGGCGCGCCCCGCACTGCCACGGACAACGCCCCGCAGCCGAACGAACCGCCGGCTTCCGCGAAACCGCCCGCCGTCAGCGGCGTGTTCACGCAAAACGCCCCGTTCGCGCGGTCGCACGACAAAACGCGGGACGATCCGGCGGAAATCGTCGCCGTTCCCTCGTCGCCCGCCGCCTTCACCGTCCTGTCCGCGGGCATGTCGCCGCGCAGGAACAGCGCGATTATCGCGCGCTCCGTGGCGCGCACGAGCGGGTCGCGCGCGACGTCGAAGTAGTTCGCGGGGCGTTCGTCGAGCACGGCGTCGGCGCCGTGGCTCCAGGCGAACCGCCAAATGCCGTCCACGTCCTGCAACGCCGCGCCGGCGCCGAACAGAATGCCGCCGATGCCGCGGTAGACGCCCGGCCCCGAGAAATTGTATTCCGTGAGCGTGAACGGCTTGTCCGCCAAGCGCACGGGAAAATTCCATTCGACTCCGCGGTTGGAATACCGCAGCGGATTGCGGTTGTCGTTCTTGCTCGGCAGGCGCCAGGATTTCTCCAGGAACCGGGGATGGTCCACGTAGAAATGGTCGTCCACGTAGTCGTATTCGGCGCGGACCTTCTGGTATTCGGGCGGATTGTGCCAGCAGTTCATGTCCGTGACCAGGCCCTTGAAGCCGAGATCGCGCAATTCCTTCTTCATGAAGCGGCAGAACGCAATCTCCTTCTCGACCGCGCGTTTCGTCATTTCGGCGTCCGAAAGGCCCTCGGGCAGCCCCAGCCAGGTCTTCGACTTCCGCCAGCCGTGGTTGCCGGGATTGCCCTCGTTCACGAGCGAAAGCCACGCGAGCGCCGGCTCCTCCGCCCAGCGGCGGCCGGTCTTCGGATTCACGTGGCCGAGCAGCTGGCGCGTGAACGCCACGAGGTTGGAGCGCGTCCCTTCGTGGAAGACGGCGAGTTCCTTGAACTCGTCCATGGCGATCGCGCCGTCCTTGTCGATGCCGCAGCTGCGGTAGGGCACCACGCGGGACACGAACAGGTCGGTCGTGAGGTAGATGCCGTGCTCGATGCAGGCGTTGAGCAGGTTGTCCAGTTCCGCCATGCGCGCGGGGTTGATCGCCGTGCCGTCGGCCGAACCTTCGCACAGGGTCCGCTCGTAGTGGTGGACGCGCAGCGCGTTGTAGCCCGTGAGCCGCAGGCGGCGGCAGAGTTCCGACGCCTTTTCGGCGGTCATGTAGTTCGCCGTGAAGCAGAGGTTCACGCCGTAGAACCGCTGCGGAATCCCTGGCAGCTTCTCGAATTCGAAATGCGAACCGCGCGCGACTACGCGGCCGTGGAGGCCCGCGGGCGCGCCCGTGCCGGAAAACGACGAGAAGTCAAGCGCGCTCCCCGGCGCGATCGCCGTCGAATCGTGCACGGGAATCCAATCGGACCCCGCAACGGCGGAAACGCCGCCGTGCGCCATTGCGCACGCGGACGACAGGAAAAGAAACACCCCGAATGTTTTCGCGTTCATGGCGCGTATTGTACCACAACTTCACCAGAAGGCGGGCCGGGGAAAAGCGGCGCGTGGCCCGTCCTTCGCGGCGCGCCTGCCGCGCGGCGGCAAACCCGCCTCGCCAGGATGCGCTTCCGCCCACGCCTTTTGGGCGGCGCGGCGGCCGTCCATGAACGCCTTGTCCGCCGCGCGCTTGCGCCGCAGGTCCTCCAAACGCTCCTTCCACGCGGCGTCCGTGTAGGGATCGGCCTGGAGCACGACTTCGTTCAGGCGGATGCCGCACATCAGAAACAGCCACTGGATGCGGTAGACGACTTGCGAAAGCTCCTCGAACGTGGGCTGCAGCGCGTCCGCCTCGTACGCCTCGGCGACGCGCACGCCGCCCGCGGGGCACCCCAACCACGCCAATTCGCCGGCGTCCTGCAACGCGGCGAACGTCTGGGGACGGGCTTCCAGCAACTTGCCGCACGTGCGCGAAAACGCGGCCTCCCACGAGTCGACGGTTTCGGACGCGCGGTCCAAGCAAATGCACTTGGGGCGGAGTTTGGCGATTTCCGCCGCCGGCGCCACCAGCGTCATCGTGCGCAAACGTTCCGAACGGTGACGCGCCTGGAATTCGCGCGCCTCGCGCCCGAACGCCTTGAAATACGCATGCGGATTCGCCAGCCATTCGGCGACCAGCCCGGCGTATCCGGCGGCGGCTTCCTCGTACGCGCACACCGGACATCGCGGACTCGTGTATTCGTCGTGTGTTCTTTCCATTTCAAACGCCAGGTTGTTTTTCTTGCGGGATCCGCCGCGCGCGCGGCGCGGTCAGTCCTCGTCTTCGTTGACGGTTTCGTCGCGCTGGTAGATCGGC
>JAKSOX010000246.1 GCA_024405335.1 Kiritimatiellia bacterium | reverse complement strand
GGGCGGACGCGATCCAGTCGCTCATCCTCATCGGCGGCACGCTCGTGTGCGTCGCGTGTCTGCTCGCGTTCACGCCCGATCTCGCCGTGCACGCCGGCGCCGCGTGGGAAGCGGGCAAAATGTCCCTGGGCAGTCTCGACTTCACCGACTGGGGCACGAGCACGTTCTGGGTGCTGCTCCTCTACGGCATCTGCATCAACCTGCAGAACTTCGGCGTGGACCAGTGCTACACGCAGCGCTACGTGGCGGCGAAGGACGCGAAGGCCGCGGCGAAGTCCATTTGGGGTTCGGCGTGCCTGTACGTGCCGGTGACGCTGCTTTTCACGGTCATCGGCACGCTGCTGTGGATGTACAACCGCGCGAATCCGGGCGTCGTTCCGGCCGATTTCAAGGCGGCCGCCGTGTTCCCGTGGTTCATCGTGAACAAGCTTCCCGTCGGCGTGTCCGGCCTCCTCGTGGCGGCGATCGTCGCGGCGGCGATGTCCACCGTGGCGGCCACGCTCAATTCCGGATCCACCGTGCTGCTGGAGGACTACTGGAAGCGCTTCGCGCCCGCGCGGGCGAACGCGAAGACGAACCTCGCGTTCCTGCGCGCCATGACCGTGGTGCTGGCGCTCGCGTCCATTTTCATCGCGCTCGCGGTGGTGTGGATCTGGGGCAAGGACAACGGTTCCGTGTTGGGCACGTGGTACGCGCTGCAGGGCGTGTTCTCCGGCGGCATGCTGGGACTGTTCCTCGTGGGCGCGTTTTCGAAACGCGCGCGGTCCCGGCACGCGCTCGTGGCGACGCTGTGCGGGTTCGGCACGCTCGCGTGGATCACGTTCGGCCAGAAGATCGTCGGCTGCCAGTTCCTGCACGTGAACCTGGCGATCGTGTTCGCGACCGCCACGATCGTGCTGATTGGGTTTCTGCTGTCGTGCCGGGCGAAGCCGCTGGCCGCGGAGGAGGCGTGAGGTGGACCGCGGATTCCTGACGCTCGAACAGGCCGCCGCGCATCTCCACATGGACGCGCGCGAGCTGAAGCATTTCGCCCAGCGCGAGGAAGTGCCGAGCCAGCGGCGCGGCGAAGACTACTTTTTCGAGCACCGCCTTCTGGACGAGTGGGCGCAGCGCCGCATGATCGACCTGTCGCCGAAACAGCTCACCGACGAGCACGTGCAGGAAATGGACGAGCGCAAGAAGGCGTGCGCGGCCGAGCTGCGGATCGCGGAACTCGTGCCCGAAGGCGCCGTCCGGCTGGACCTTTCCGCCAAGAACCGCGGCGGCGTTCTGCGCGACATGACGGAACTGGCGGAATCGACCGGCCTCGTCTACGACAAGGACGCGCTGTTCCAGGGTCTGGTCGCGCGCGAGGAAGCCGCCTCCACCGCCGTGGGCGGCGGCGCGGCGTTTCTGCACGCGCGCTTCCACGACCCGTACATCTACCAGGAGACGTTCGTGGCGATCGGCCGCACGGCGCGGCCCGTGTTCTTCGGTTCGCAGGACGGCGAGGGCACGGACGTGTTCTTCCTCATCTGCTGCACCGACCACGCGCTGCATCTGCACATTCTCGCGCGGCTTTGCCTGCTCGCGCACGGCACCACGCTGCTGGCGGATCTCCGCGCGGCGGCCGACGCGGAAAGCGTCCGCGAAATCCTCGCGGCGGCCGAAAACGGATTGTTGGGGACGCTGCGCCGCGGCGGCGTCCGCTGACGCATCATCGCACAGGAGGCGGCCATGGCCAGAAAAGTCGACCACGAACAGCGCAAACGCGAAATCGCCGACAAGGCGATCCGGCTTTTTTCGCAAGTCGGCTACGACAACGTGTCGCTCATCATGATCGCGGCGGCCGCCGGCGTCTCGCGCACCGCGCTCTACCAGTACTTCTGCAGCAAGCGCGAAGTGCTGGACGCGGCGATCGTGCGCGTCACGGACGACATCACCGCGCGCTGCACGCCCGTGCTCGTCGGCAAGGACACGGCGGTCAAGAAGCTCGAAGGCGTGTGCCACGCCGTGCTGGACGTGATGTTCGAGCGCAAGGAGTTTCTGGTGGCCGTGTTCGATTTCGTGATCGGAATGGTGCGCACCGGCGCGGACATGAACGCCAACATCCGCCATTTCACCACCGCCACGCGCACCGTGCTGCGGCGGCTCGTGGAAATCGGCAAGCAACGCGGGGAACTGCCGGAAATCCTCCAGGTCAAGCGGACGACGGACGTGCTCTATTCCGGTTTCGAGTCGGCGGCGCTGCGCATCGTGATCGGCAACGAAACCGACGCGCACGCGGCGAAGGTGCGCTTCTCGGACATGCTCAAGGCCATTTCGGCCTGGCGGTGACGTGTTCGCCGCCGACGGTCAGGCCTGCTCGGCTTCCATCTTGCGGAGCGTGCGAAGCACGTCGCCGAGCGCGCTGCAGATTTCGTGGGACTCGAAGCGGTCGATGTAGCCGTCCTCGAGCTGTTCGCGGAGTTTGGCGATCGCGAAGTCGAACGCCTTCCCCTGCGGGTGCTCTTCGAGCCAACGCATGACGACGCGCGCTTCGTCCGTGTCGACGCGCTCGTCCTGCAGAATGCCTTTCACCAGCATCCAAAATTCTTCGCGGAGTTCCTTGATTGTCATCATGGCGAAATTCCTTTTGATTTCTTAGGCGGGCATTTTACCACTTTTTCCGTTGCCGTGGGAGAAAAAACAACGAGCGCGGCGAATGCGCGGACATGCCGCCCGGGAAGGATTCGCGGGGGCGATCCCCCGCGCCCCCCGATCACGAAAGCCGCCGGCGGGGCGTC
>JAKSOX010000245.1 GCA_024405335.1 Kiritimatiellia bacterium | reverse complement strand
GGCTTGGCCGCAGCGGGCTTGGCGGTGGCGACCGGTTTGGCCGGCGCCACGGCGGCGGGCGCGGGTTCCGCGCTCGGAGCGCCGGCCTGCGGCGCCTTGCAACCCTGCATCAACACACACGCCACCGCGAGGTTGGCACCCATCACCGTTCCGAACTTGACGTTCATCTTCATCCTTCTTTCTCTTTGGCGAGCGCGGCGAACCATTCGCCACGCGCACCGTAACTTTCAAATTGATCGAAACTCGCCGCCCCCGGCGAAAGCAGCACGCACTCGCCCGCGACGGCGTCGCGCTTCGCCGCCCGCACCGCGTTTTCCATCGTGCCGCACACCTCGCACGAAACGACTTCTTTCCACGCGTCGCGAAACGTCTCCGCGCAACGCCCTATAAGATACACTTTTTCCACCCTGTTTGGCAAGCACGAAATCACGGAATTTGGATCGTCGCCTTTGGGCAGTCCGCCGGCGATCAAACGCACCTTCTCCGCGCCGAACCGCGCCGCCGCCATCTCGACGCCCGCCGCCAGCGCCGCCAGCGACGTCGCCTTGGAATCGTCCACCCACGCGACGCCGTCCGCCTCGTGCACCGTCTGGAACCGGTGCGGCAGCGGCTCGAACCGCGCGAACGCCGCCGCGATCGCGTCGTCCGCGAGTCCCGCCGCGCGCAGCAGCGCAACCGCGCAGCGCGCGTTGTCGGCCAACACGGGATTGTCGAAATGCGATCCCGCGAAAAGCGCGCGGGGAACCGCCGCGAGCGCCGCGTCGCCGGGCGCGATCTTGACGCGCGCGAAATCGAGCAGCTTGCGCTTGAGCGCGTGGTACGCGGCGAGCGAACCGTGCCGGTCGAGATGGTCCGCCTGCAGATTGAGGATCGCCGCCGCCGCGAACGCGTCCGCCGGGAGTTCGGTCGTCTCCAGCTGGAAACTGCTCGCCTCGACCACGGCCCACGGCAACGCGCCCCCGTCGCGGGTCAGCGCCACTTCGCACAGCGGCGTGCCGTAGTTTCCGCACGGCACGCCGCCCAGCGCGTCCGCGCAGAGCTTCACCACGGAGCTCTTGCCTTTGGAACCCGTGACCGCGAGCATCCGCCCGCCGCGCGCGAGCCAGCGCTCCGCGCCGAGCTGCAGCTCCGAAACGACGCGCAGCCCGGCGGCGCGCGCCGCGCGCTGCCAGGCATGGTCCGACGCGACGCCCGGCGACGCCACGCAGAACGCGCCGGGCGCGAGCGCGGACGCCGCCGGAAACGGATCGCCGCCGTCGAGCACGGCCACGCCGCGCCCTTCGCGCCGCAGCAGTTCCGCCGCCGCGCGCCCGCTGGACCCGTTCCCGAAAACGACCGCGTCGACCGCCATCCGCCGCCCCCTCAGAACTCGAACGTCACGAGATACGCCGCGGAGTTCTTGTCCGGCTTCACGAGCGTGAGCCGGCCGTTGCGCCAGGAGACGTCGCACGGGAACGCGTCGCGCGCGTGGTCGAGCACCACGGCGGAAACGAACGTCGCCTTCTCGCAGCCCTTCACGTCCACGGTGAGCACCTGGTCGGTGCCGCGGTAGTCCGTCAGGAGCAGGGTGCGCTTCTTGCCGTCCTTCGACTTCGCGGCGAGCACGCTCACCGTGTCCTTCGCGCTCGTCGCCGCGCAGATCGCGCCGTTCTCGCGGATCAGGTCGCCGAAGAGCTTGCACGCGTAGTAGTTCTTGTTGAACTGCTTGTACTGGTCCATGTAGCCCCAGTTGCCCTGCGGCGCGCAGCCGTAGAAATACGCCTGGTCGTAGAGCGACGTCTGCAGCCGCGTGAGCATCGTGAGCGTGAACGCCGCCGAGTCGATCTGGTTGTGGCCGGTGGGGCCGTCGATCGCGCGCTTCACCATCGCGGGCGTGGAGTTGCGGCCGTGGATGCCGTCCCACGTGAGGATGTAGTGCCACTCGTTGAGGATCAGTTCGCACTTCGTGAAGCCGAATTCGTCGCAGAGCTTGCGCGCGTCCTTCGCGGCGTTCATCGGCACGGAGGGATCGGCGCCGTAGTAGTGCCACGAAATGAAGTCGGGCGCCACGCCCGCGTCCTTGCACGCCTGGAGCAGCTTGCGGAAGTAGCCGGGGTTCATCCAGCACAGCGCGGGACCGCCCACCTTCACGTCTGGGAATTCCGACTTGACGCGCTTCAGGCAGATCACGAAGAATTTCACGAACGCGTCCTGCAGGCGCTGGACGCGCGCGGCGTTGTACTTCGCGTCGGCCTCCGGGTCCTTGCCCCATTCGCGCGCGTCCTCGGGATCGCACCACATGTTGGTGATGCCGTCCGGCTCGTTCCAGATCTCCCAGTATTCGACGTTCCAGTTCTTGCCGTTCGCCCAGCCCTTGTTGTAATGGCGCACCGTGGCGGCGAAGATTTCGGCGACCTTGTCGAAATCCTTCGGCACGGCGGCGTTGAAGTGCACGTTGCCGGTGTGTTCGATCGACGTGCCGAGGCGGTAGAAGAGCTTGAGCCCCACGTTGCGCGCGAGCCCGAGCAGATGGTCGGTGGCGGCGAAATAGTAGTTGGAAGGATCCTTCGGGTCCTTGTCGAAGAGCGGGAACAGGTACTGGTAGTCCACCACGCGCTGCCCGCTGTTCACGAGCGCCCAGTCGTGGGTGCGCGCGTAGGCGAAGCCCATCGACTTCACCGCCGCGTCGTCGTCTTGGATCGCGCGCGGATAGCTGCGCGGCGCGATGCCGGACGAGTGGAGCGCGGGACGGAGCGCGCCCGTTTCCCTGGTGAAGTCCACCGTGGCGGTGGCGGCGGAAGCCCCGGCCGC
>JAKSOX010000244.1 GCA_024405335.1 Kiritimatiellia bacterium | reverse complement strand
GTCTCGTGCGCACGCTCCAGTTCGAAATCGACCGCTACACGGCCGAATGGGAAGAGTCGGCCCAGGCGCTCGAGGACCTGAAGGCCAAGGTCGACGCTTCCGCCGCCAGTTGACGAAAACATTGGATCGCCGGACAAAGGCCGTTTTTTGTTTTGCGCTTTTTTCTTCCGCGTTGTATAATGGCGGCATGAAAACAAACAATTCCGTCGTGCGGGGCGTCGTTGCGTCCTGTGTCGCCCTGATCGCCACGTGCGCTTGCGCACGCTCGTTCGAGATCGCCTTGTGGCGCGGCGAGACCGCCGCCTACGAGCTGCCCGATTTCTGGGAGGAGGCGTCCGCGCCGGACGGCATTTCCGTGAAGCTCGGGTCCGCCAAGGAAATCAAGTACGCGAACCGTCCCCACGGGCGGCAGTATTCGACGTGCCTGGACAAGGTCGCGTGGGACGGCGGCAAGGGCCCGCGCCGCTGGGCCGAGTTCTCCGTGCCGGCGGACGCGAAGCCGGGCGTCTACGAAATGGGCATGCTGCGCCTCCGCGTCGTGGACCGCGTGCTGCCGCCCGCCAAGGACTGGAAGTATTTCCTCGACCTCTGGCAGCATCCGTGGGCCGTGTCGCGCTACTATGGCGTGCAGCCGTTCTCGACCGCGCACTACGCGCGCATGGAACCCGTGTGGAAGCTGCTGGCGACGGCCGGGCAGAAGACGCTCACCGTCACGCTCGTGGAGCAGCCGTGGGACCACCAGTGCCACGACGCGTACCATCCGATGATCCGCCGCGTGAAGAAGGCGGACGGCTCATGGCGTTTCGACTACGCGCTTTTCGACGAATACGTGGCCTTCGGCCGCAAGTGCGGGCTCGGGCCGGACATCGCGTGCTACACGATGTGCCCGTGGGAATACCACGTGAGCTGGGAGGACGAAGCCGGCGTGACGCATCGCGCTCCCGCGAAGCCCGGCACGCCGTTCTTCGAGGAGTACTGGGGGCCGTTCCTCGTGGACTTCAAGAAGCACCTCGAGGCGAAGGGATGGTTCCAGGACGCATACGTCGCTATGGACGAGCGCGGTCCGGACGACCTCAAGCACATCGCCGCCGTGATGGCCAAGTACGCGCCCGGGATGAAGAAGGCGCTGGCAGCGAACCGCAAGCCGTCCGATTTCGCCGGCATCGAGTTCGAGAACTACTGCTCGTCGCTCGGCAATCTCACGCCCGAACTGCTGGCCGAAGTGCCAGCGCGCCGCGCCAAGGGCTTCACCACCACGTTCTACGTGTGCTGCGGGCCGGACTACCCGAACACGTTCATGCGCAGCGAACTCGACGAAGCGTTCTGGCTGGGCGCGTATCCGGCGACGTGCGGGCTGGACGGCTTTCTGCGCTGGGCGTGGAACAGCTGGCCGAAGGATCCCGACGCGGACGCCTCCTATTTCTGGTGGAAGGCCGGCGACACGTTCCTCGTCTATCCCGACGGTTCGCCTTCCTCGCGTTTCCTCGAACTGCGCAACGGCATCGTCTGCGCCGAGAAGCTGCGCATTCTGCGCGAATCGGGCAAGCTCGACGAAAAGGCCTTCAAGGACCTCGCCGCGAAATTCAAGCGCAACGAGGCCATGGCGAACAAGAGCGATTTCGCGGCCATCCGTCAGGCGACGCTTTGGCTGGTGAACAGGTAAACTAACACGAAAGGGCTGGAAAAATGGGAGAAGAATTCGAAGACGTCACGAAGGACGTGGTTCAGCATGTCATTGCCGTTGCCGATCCATCGGTCGTGCTCGTCTGGCTGAAGACGACGGGATTGAACGTCGGGTTGCGCGTGCTGGCCGCCGCGGCGATTTTCGCGGGCGGCTTGCTCGCCATCAAGCTGCTCAAGAAGGTGCTGCACGCCGCGCTCGCCAAGTTCGGAACCGACCGCGCCATGGTGGCCACGTTCATCGTGTCCGTGGTGGAGAAGGTGGCCTGGGCGTTTCTGGCGGTGGTGGTGTTGGGCAAGCTCGGCGTGGACGTGGGTCCGCTCATCGCCGGTTTGGGCGTCACCGGTTTCGTGCTCGGCTTCGCGTTCCAGGAATCGCTCGGTTCGCTGGCGAGCGGCCTCATGATCGCGTTCAACCATCCGTTCAAAGTGGGCGACTACGTGTCTGTCGCGGGGTTCGAGGGTTCGGTGACGAAACTCGACATGATGGCCGTGATCCTCGCCACCGCCGACAATCGGCAGATCACGATTCCGAACAAGAGCGCGTGGGGTTCGCCGATTGTGAACTATTCCGCGCTCGAATTGCGGCGCGTCGACCTCGTGGTGGGCGTGGCCTACGGCTGCGACCTCGCGAAAGCGAAGGCCACCGCTCTCGAGGCGATCAAGTCCGTGCCCGGCGTGCTGGCGGATCCCGCGCCGCTCGCGGAGGTGAAGTCGCTGGACGACAGCGCCGTGACGCTCACCGTGCGCGGGTGGACGAAGAACGCGGATTACTGGAACGTGTTCTTCGCCGGCAACCAGATCGTCAAGGAAGCGCTCGACCGCGCGGGCGTCGGCATTCCGTTCCCGCAGCTCGAAGTGCACATGGTGCAGAGCTGACGGCGGGGCGTTTCCGCGTGGGGGACGGCCGGGACCGCAATGCGTTTCCGTTCGGCGGGCGCGTTGCGGTTCTTTTTTCGGGCGTTGCCGCCCGGACGCCGTTTTTAGGCGGGTCGGCAAAAAAAGCAACCGCGCCGGGCGGAAACGTGGTAAAATGGCGGCATATCTCAAAGCGCTTGGTGTGCTTTGGGTTGGAGGACAGATGAAATTCAACAAAGTCGAAGTGGACAAAGGCGTCAATTTCGGGGACGGTG
>JAKSOX010000243.1 GCA_024405335.1 Kiritimatiellia bacterium | reverse complement strand
AGGCCGTCGCGGATGATCGATCCGTTGCCGAGGTTCATGAGTTCGGTGGCGTAGGTCGCCGCGTCGAACGACTTCATCTTCTCCATGTAGCGGGCGCGCATCGCCTCCATCTTGCCGGCGGGCCAGCACATCTCGTAGAGGAACTTGCGCGCGATGTCGCCGCGGCCCTGGTCCACGTCGAGCACGTGCTGCGCGAGCTCTTCCCACGGCAGCTTCGCCGAAAGCGCGTTCGTCTTGATGCTGTAGCTCTTCGCCCAGTCCATCATGTCGCGGTTCCAGTCGGGGTCGAACGAGCCCGGCTTGTAGTTGCGGTAGAAGTCGCCCACGAGCTGAACCGTGAGCTCGGCCGGGAAGCGGCGGTCGCGGACGTTGCGCCAGATGAAGTTCTTGAGCGTGTACGGGCTCGTGTGCGCGTAGTCGAGCTTCACGCTGAGCTGCTTCGTCTGCTTGTCGATCGCCTCGGCGGGCACGGCGTAGTCGTTGAACGCGCCGTAGTCCTCGAAGATGGCCGCGCGCTCGGCCGTCATCTGCAGGTGTGGCAGCGCGCCGCCCTTGCCGCGCCACGCGTGCTGCAGCGCGTGGTTGACGTATTCCCAGTTCGCGTCGCGGCTCATCTTGCCCTTGAGGTTCGCGAGCATGATCGCGGCGCTGTCGCTGTTGTGGCGGCAGAGGTCGCCGTACATCATGTAGATCGAATGCCAGTTGCCGCTGTTGCGCGAACCGTCGTTCTTGTACGCGCCCGGATAGGCCGCGTTGGCCTGCTGCATGAGCTTGTGCGCCTCCTCGGGGGCGAGGTTGCCGGCGCCGCGGCGGAGGGACGCCATCTGGCCGCGCAGGTAGAGGAGCTTGTCGCTGCCCGTCTTCTTCGGGTCGATCGCCGCCACGAAGGTGGCCACGCCCTTGTCGTCCTTGAGCCACTTCCAGCGGTTGACGTTGTTCTTGTCGTTCTTCAGCCAGCCCCAGGTGGGGTTGAAGCCGGTGCGGTCGTAGGCCTTGCGCAGGAAGTCGAGCCGGCGCGTCTCGAAGCGCTTGTCGGACAGCGTGTTCATCACCGCGTTGCCGTCGAAGCAGGCCGCGCGGTCGACGTGCTCGCCGAGGATGTCCAGCACCTTGTCGAGAACGGCCTTTTCGGAGTATTCCGGCGGATTGGCCGCGGAACCGGCGTACTTGAGCAGCGTGCCGATCGAACCCCAGGCCACGTCGAAGCGGTCCGGGTTGTTCTTCATGAACGCCATCACCGACACCACGTTCGTGCGCTTGTCGGCGAGGTCGCACACGCCGCCCCAGCGCGTGCAGAGGTTGGCGTCGAGGCAGTCGGGCGCCTTGCGGCGGAGATCCGCGATTTCGTCGCCGAGCAGCAGCTTGCGGTTCGCCACGTCGTTCATCAGCTGGCGGAGGTCGCCGCGGTTCACCTTCGGCTCGTGCCTGGCCGCCCGCAGGAAGCAATCGGCCAGCGCCTTGGAGGCCTTGTTCGTCTGTGCGGCGGGAACGAATTCCGTGGTGAGGTTGATGCGCATGCGCAGCCAGTCGAGCGTGATGCGCGGATCGCACTTGTCGTCCAGGCAGAGCTTTTCGAGGTCCTTCGCGTACAGCGCCCACAGCGCGCGGCCCTGCGGGTTCTTCTTGGGATCGTACTCGATGCGCGTGGCCCAGTTGAAATTGCCGGCGGACAGCAGCTGCTTGTTCTTGGAGCAGAACTCCATGCGCCACTTCTGGTCGAAAAGCTCTGCCGTCGAGTCCATCGTCCACGCGAGACGGCCCATGTTCTTCAGCGGATGGTCGATCGCGAGCTTGCGCGCCTTCTCCACGTCGAAGCCGGGCGCCTTGTCGCGGAACATCTCGGCCATGCGGTCGAGCAGCGTGCAGCGCGCGTCTTCGGACGTGAACGTCTTGAGCATGCCCTCCGTGATGCGCAGGTAGTCGCTCGTGCGCTTCGCGCGGCGGTAGTTGGCGAGCATCTCGAGGCCGATCTTGAAGAGCTTGGTGGACGGCGGCATGTGCGAGCAGAGGCGCAGGTACTGGTCGCAGTCGTTCGCGGAAAGGCACAGCTCCCACGCGGCCTGCTCCGCGTGCGCGTCCCACGCCTTGGACTGGCGCAGGAAGTTCTGCAGACGGTCGCGCCGCATCGCGCCCTTGCCGGACTGGCGGGCCGTTTCCGCCGCAAGCCAGTAGAGTTCGGGATCCGGATTCGGATTCGCCTCCACGAGTTTGCGGAAGTGGTTTTCGGCGGTGAGCGGCTCGCCGGCGGCGATCGCGTCGCGGAACGCCTTCTCGGCCGCGACGGCCTCGGGCGAAAGTTCCTGCTTCTTCGGCGCCTGGGCCCCCGCGGCCGCCGGGGCCTTCACGGCGGGTTTCGCCGCCGGCTTCGCCGCGGACTTCGCCTGGGCGAACGCGCCAAAGGACGCGACCATCACGCCCGTCGTCAACAGAACCAATGCTCTATTCTTCATGCTTGTCTCCGCAAAAAGTGGAATGCCGCAAGTATATCACAAGACGCATCCGCTTTTCAAGGTTAAAAAAACACCAATCCCACGCACTCGGTAATGCGCGGACGACGCCCGCCGTTCAAAAAACGCTTGCGCCCTGTGGATTGAAGCGGCGCGGGGAATTGAAGTGCGAGGCAATTCGACCTCCCGGTCACCGGAGAAGACTCCGCGCACGGTCGAGCTCTTTCTCGAGTTGAGGCAATTGCAAAACCCCGTCCGTCACGGGTAGGGTCGGCACCCCGTGCCGACCGCGGCGGTCGCGGGGCGACCGCTCTGCCGAGTTTTGCAATTGCCTCGACGGTTTGAGCCCGTCGACATCCTGCAATCCAATCGCCGTAGCCCAGCCAAT
>JAKSOX010000242.1 GCA_024405335.1 Kiritimatiellia bacterium | reverse complement strand
TGGAACTCCATGAAGCCGAGCTGGTCTTCGGACTGCGCGCGGATGCGGCCGCCGAGCTGCTTCGCCTCGCTCGGGAGTTTCGCTTCGGCCTGCGCGACGCGGTTCTGGACTTTCACCATGTCCATGTCGCGGTTGGACTCGACCTCGAAGCTCACCGTGAGCTGGTAGTTGCCGTCGTCGGAGCAGCTGCCCGTCATGTAGAGCATGTCGTCGACGCCGTTCACTTCGTCCTCGATCGGCATCGCGATCGAGTTCATCACCGCCGCCGCGTTCGCGCCCGGGTAGTTGTAGCTCACCGAGATGGTCGGCGGCGTCAGCCGCGGATACTGCGAAATCGGCAGCGTGAAGATCGCCATCGCGCCCGCGATGGTGAGACAGATCGCGATGACCATCGCGAAGCGGGGACGCTCCACGAACGTCCGCGAAAACGGCTTCAGCGCGTCGATCGCCTTTCGGATTCCAAGTTTCATGCCAACGTCCTCCGGTGTCCGGCTTTTCCGTCACTCCTTGATCGGCGGCACGTAGGCGGGGTCGATGTCGTCGTTGCCAGTGGCCTCCGCGAGCGTCACCTTCGCGCCGGGATAGAGTTTCGAAACGCCCGAAATGACCACCCGCTCGCCGCCCTTCAGCTCCTTCACGGGAGTCCAGCCCTCGAACGGTTCGCCCGCGGTGACGATGCGCTGCTCCACGGTCATGTCGTCCTTGAGCACGTAGACGCCCTGGTTGCCGCCCGTGAGATCCGCGACGGCCTGCTGCGGCACGCACGCCACGGGTTCGGGTTTGCGCTTGTCGGCGAGAAGCGTGAGATAGCTGTTCGGCACCAGAAGCCGGTCCGGGTTCGCGAAGGAAAGGCGCATGATGATCGTCGCCGTTTCGCGGCTCATCTGGTTGTCGTCGAAGTCGAAAACGCCTTCGGCGGGGTATTCGCTGCCGTCCGGCAGCAGCAGGCGCATGCGGTACGCGTCGCCCGTGCCCGCCTTCTGCGCCGCGCGCCACGCGACGTACGCGCGGTCGGTGAGCGGGAACGTGACGCGGATCGGGTCGATTTGCATGATGTGCGCGAGCGCCCCCTTCGAAGGCGCCACGTAGTCGCCCACGTGCGCCGTGGTCTTGCCGATCTGGCCCGTGATCGGCGCGTACACCTTCGCCTTCTTGCAGTCGTACTCGGCCACGACGAGGTTCGCCTTCTCCTGGAGAACGGCCGCCTTCGCCTTCTCCGCCGCCGCCTCCGCGTTGTCGCGCTCGAGCTGCGTGATGCCGCGGGCGTCGGCCGCCAGCATGCGCTTGTAGTAGCGCTCGGCGCGGTTCGCCTCGGCCTCGGCGGCCGAAAGGTCGGCCTTGCGCTGGTTCACCACCGCCTGGTAGCGTTCGTCGTCGAGCACGTAGAGGAGCTGCCCCTCCTTCACCGTGTCGCCTTCCTTGAAGAGGATTTCCTTCACGTACCCGTCCACCTGCGGCAGCAGGTCCACTTCCTGCACGGCCTCGGCGTGGGCGACGTACTTCTCGGGGAGATTGTAGGTGCGCATCTCGACGGGCCGGACGGCGACCGACGCCGCCGCCGGACCCATCGCCGCCGGACCCTTCTTCTCCGCTCCCTTGGGCATCAGGTCGTGGGCGATCCAACCGCCCGCCGCCGCCGCCGCCGCCAGCACCAGAGTGCCGATCACGGCGCCCGCCACGCTTTTGCCTTCGTTTCCGTTCGTAGCCATTTCGAATGCCTTCTTTCCTTTGTCAACCCGCTTTGATGGCGTTCCACACGCCGGCGAAGGCGTGCTCCATCGTTTCCTTGAGATCGCAAGTCATGAATTTCGCGATGCGCGCGTGCACCAGCCCGTCCCAAATCGCCACGCACGTGTGCGCCACGCGCTCCGCGGACACGTCCGCCCGCGCCCGGCCGGCCGCCACGTCGTTCGCCACGGCGGCGTGGAACGCGTGCCACGGCCCGAAGCGCTCGTTGGTGAGCAGGTCCTCGCGCACCTTCGCCATCGAATCGCTGGCCCATTGCACCTGCTCGTGCATCAGCAGAAAGAACGCCGTGCCCTTGGCGTCCTCCAAAAGCCGGATGGCGTGTTTCACCATCATGTCCGCCACCGCGGGAAAGGACAAGTCGCTCTGCGGCATCATGTCGCCGATCTGGCGCTGGAATTTCTCGAGCATTTCGTCCACCAGCGCCATCAGCAGCGCCTCCTTGGATTCGAAATGCCAGTACACCGCGCCCTTCGTCATGTCCAGCCGCGCCGCGACGTCCGCGAACGTCGTGTGCTCGTAGCCCTTCTTGGCGAAAAGCGACAACGCGCTCGCGAGTATCTTCGTGCGCGTCTTCTCGGCGTCCTTTTGCGTTTTGCGTGCCATCTTTTCCTTTCTTGGCCGCGTATTATACATACCTACCAGTATGTATGTCAAGGGATTTGTGCGAGAGAAGTGGAGGGTTGCCCCTCAGCATCACCGACGGGGAATGGAAAAATTCATTTCACGGGAGATCATCACCCCCCAAAAACGCAGCGGGTTATAGCACGTGCGGCCGCTTCGCGTCAATGGACGTGCCTGCCTGAAAACAAATTGATATTGTCGCAACGTTGGGGATGCGCTCGGTGAAGAACGCAAGTCGCTTGCGCGACACGCAATAAGAGGCCGTTGGGCATTTGCGTTCAATCCCATCCCCGACATTGCGACAATACCCAGAAATCTCCGCGTTCTCCGCGCGAGGTTGTCGCATCGAACGAGAAAACGAACTGCCGAATTCAGGGCAATGGAATGCCGCCCGAAAAAGCAAACGGAATCCGTCACGGCCGCGGCTTGGCCAACTTGATTTCGATCGGCACGAAGAGGTCGGGATT
>JAKSOX010000241.1 GCA_024405335.1 Kiritimatiellia bacterium | reverse complement strand
ACGGTGCGGTGGTCTTCGCGCGTCGCCTTGTTCACCTGCTGTTTCAGGCGCGAGAGCGAACCGAACGGCTCGATGCGCCCGTTGCGCAGGTAGAACTGGCCTTCCGTGATGTAGCCCGTGTTGTCCGGCACCGGGTGCGTCACGTCGTCGCCGGGCATGGTGGTGACGGCGAGAATCGTGATCGAGCCGGCGCCGTCGAAGTCCACCGCCTTCTCGTAGCGCGCGGCGAGCTGCGAATAGAGGTCGCCGGGATAGCCGCGGTTGGAGGGGATCTGCTCCATCGTGATGGCGATTTCCTTCATCGCGTCGGCGAAGCTCGTCATGTCCGTCAAAAGCACGAGCACGTTCTTGCCCTCGAGCGCGAACTTCTCCGCCACCGCGAGCGACACGTCCGGCACGAGCATGCATTCCACCGTGGGGTCCGCCGCCGTGTGCACGAACATCACCGTCTTGGAAAGCGCGCCAGACTTGTCCAGCGTGTTGCGGAACTTGAGGTATTCGTCGTACTTCAGGCCCATGCCGCCGATCACGATCACGTCGGAGTCGGCCTGCAGGGCGATGCGCGCCAGCAGTTCGTTGTACGGTTCGCCGGCGCGCGCGAAAATCGGCAGCTTCTGCGACTTCACGAGCGAGTTGAACAGGTCGATCATCGGAATGTTCGTGCGCACCATTTCGTGCGGCATGACGCGTTTGGCCGGGTTCACCGAGGGCTGGCCGATCGGCGAGGGGTCGTCCGCGATCGCGGGGCCGCCGTCGCGCGGAACCGCCGCGCCCGTGAACGCGCGGCCGAGCAGCGCGTGCGAGAACGGCACCTTCATCGTTTCGCCGAGGAAGCGCACCTTCGCCGCCGTGTCCACGCCGCGCGCGCCCGCGAAAATCTGCAGCGTCACGTTCGGCCCGTCCAGCTTGATCACCTGCGCCAGCGACGTGCCGGCGCGGGACTGGATCTCGGCGATTTCGTTGTACTTCACGCCCTCCGCCCGCAACGTCGCCACGGAACCCGAAAGCGCGTCGATCTTGTGGTACACCTTGTTGTTGAACATGGCCCTTCCTCCAGTGCAGATTTACGCAAGCAACGCCTTCACCGCCGCCGCCGCTTCCGCGGGGGCGACGATCTTCATCGCCTCCTTGGGGTCGCGGCGCGCCTTCACTTCCACGCCGCCCTTGGCGAGGCCCTTGGCGCCCACCACCACGCGCACGGTGAAGCCGACGAGGTCGGCGTCCTTGAACTTGACGCCCGGGCGCTCTTCGCGGTCGTCCACCACCACGTCGACGCCGGCGGCCTCGAGTTCCCGCTCGAGGTCTTCGGCGACTTTCGCCACCGCCGCGTCCTTCGGATCGAGCAGATCCACCACCACCTGGAACGGCGACACCGCCGCCGGCCAGACGATGCCGTCCTTGTCGTGGCACTGCTCGATCACGGCCTGCACGGTGCGCCCGATGCCGATGCCGTAGCAGCCCATCACCATCGTCTGCTCCTTGAGGTCGTCCGTCTTGTACGTCGCCTTGAACGCCTCCGTGTACTTGGTGCCGAGCTTGAACACGTGGCCGACTTCGATGCCGCGCTTGATCGCCAGCGGCTTGCCGCACTTCGCGCAAACGTCGCCGTCGCGCGCGATCACGAGGTCCGCGTAGTCCGAATCGGCGACGTTGCAGTCGCGCGCGAGATCCACGTTCTTCAGGTGGAAATCGTCCTTGTTCGCGCCCACGATGCGCCCTTTCGCGCCCTTGAGCCCCAGGTCGCACACGATGCGCAACGTGGCGTCCGCCGGCTTCACCGGACCCACCGAACCCGCGTTCGCGCCGCTCGCCTTCAGCACCATGTCGTAGTCGGCGAGTTCCACCTTCTTCGCGTTGAGGAAGTGTTTGAGCTTCACCTCGTTCACGTCGCGGTCGCCCTCGACGCACACCATCACGGGCTTGCCGTCCGCGTTGTAGACGAGCGACTTCACGAACGCGCTGCCGGGCACGCCCATGAACTTCGACACTTCGTCGATCGTCTTCGCGTTCGGCGTGGCGACTTCCTCCGCGGGGCCGCAGTCGGCGTCGGCGCGCGGCGGCGCTTTGCGCTCGGCCTTTTCGAGGTTCGCCGCGTAGCCGCACGCGTCGCAGAACGCGATGCCGTCCTCGCCCGCCTCCGCGAGCACGTGGAATTCGTGCGAAAACTTGCCGCCGATGTCGCCCGTGTCGGCCTCCACGGGATGTGCCTTGAGCCCGCAGCGCGCGAAAATCCGCTTGTAGGCGTTGAACATCGCCATGTAGCTCGCGTCGGCCGCCTCCATCGACGTGTCGAACGAGTACGCGTCCTTCATCAGGAATTCCTTGGACCGCATCAGCCCGAAGCGCGGACGGATCTCGTCGCGGAACTTCCACTGGATCTGGTAGACGGTGAGCGGCAGCTGGCGGTAGGAGCTCACCACGCCCTTCACCACGTCCGTCACCGTCTCCTCGGCCGTGGGGCTCATCGCGTACTCGTGGTCCGCGCGGTCGCGCAGGCGGAACATGCCCGGGCCCATCGATTCCCAGCGGCCGCTCTGCTTCCAGAGCTCGGCGGGCTGCAGGATCGGCATCACGATTTCCTGCGCGCCGGCGCGGTTCATTTCCTCGCGGACGATCTGCTGCACTTTGTTCAGCGCGCGCATGCCCAGCGGCAGATACGTGTAGAGACCGCCCGCGAGCTTGCGGACGAGCCCCGCGCGGACGAGGAGCTTGTGCGAATCTATTTCGGCGTCCCCGGGATCTTCCCGAAGCGTCTGGATCATCAGTTTCGACCACTTCATCTTCTTCGTGCCTTTGCCTTTTTTGAGTGTCGTAGTTTAGCAAAACGCGGCAAAACGTGCAAAGGAATTTTCCGGCGACAAGAACTTTTCCAACTGCTTCCGGGCCC
>JAKSOX010000240.1 GCA_024405335.1 Kiritimatiellia bacterium | reverse complement strand
GCTTTTGAACAACGCGTCGAGCTGTTTCCCGGCGGCTTCGCCCAAAATGCGGACGATGTCCTTCTGCGACGTCGGAGTCGACAGCTTTCCGTCGGCACGAAGCCGTTTCTCGGCCGAAACGAGACGCTGGACGAAATCAGGAGTTTCGCGCCGCAACCGCTCCAACACGAAAAACGTCTTCCCGCGCGCAACGACAACCCGATTGTCTTCGGACAAGGCGACGTTTTTCGCTTCGCCTTTAAGGTCGAAAGAACGAAAATCCGGATCATGTTCACGGGCTGCGTTGACCGCGGCCAAAATCTTCGGCGTCGCATCGTCCTTTTTCTGAAGATCCACGAACTCCAGGCAATAGTCCCATAGTTCGTCAGGCTCCGGCTCCGCCACCGGCTCGACCGCCGCGGGAACCGGCGGCGGCGCCTTCGGAGAAGCAGGTTCCTCGGCGCGTGCGCGGCCAGGCTGTTCCGCTTTCGCCGCGACACTTTCCAACGGACGGCTCACGACGCGAACGGGGGCAGACGCTTGCGCGGCAGGAGCTTGGGCGACAGGGCGCGCAACCGCATGCGGCGGACGCGACGCGGAAACCGCCGCCTTCGCCGCAACCAACGACAATTCGTCCACGTCATCGAGATCGGAGTCGTCCTGAATCGTCGGCGCAATCGGCGTTCTGGAGGCCGCGACCGCCGTGGTTGACGGATCGCCGCCATTGGCGACCATCTTTTTCGCCAAATGAACGCCCCCGGCGAAGCCGACGGCCAGAATGGCCGCGAAAACGCCCACTGCGACCATCCTCCCGCCACGCCGTTTGCGGGCGGGCGACGGCGCTTCGTTCGGCTTGAAATTGCCGTCGCATTCCAAACGATCCAACAACGCGAACAATTGCGCGGTGTTCTGGAGACGAAGCGCCTTTCTGGGTGCGCACATTCTGCGAACGAGCGTGGCCACTCCATCCGGCAACGACGAGCGCAGCGTGCGCACGTCCGGCACGGGGACGCCGCGCATGAGACGGGCAAGCGTCTCCATCGTCGAACAGTCGGCATACGGCAATCGCCCCGTGAGCATCTCGAACAGAACGACGCCCAGCGAATAGATGTCGGCGCGGATGTCCGCCGTGCGGGCGTTCATCGCCTGCTCCGGCGCCATGTACGCGGGCGTGCCGATCATCGTGCCGTCCATCGTGAGCGTGGAAAAGCTGTCCGATTTCTGGCGCGTCCTGTGCGCAATGCCCAGATCGGTGAGCACCGGCACGCCGGCGGCGGTGAAGAGGATGTTGTCGGATTTGATGTCCCGATGCACCACGTGGCTGGCTTCGATGGCCTGCAAAGCGCCGGCCATGATCCGAACTATGCGCAGCGCTTCGGGGACGGGAAGAACGCCCATTTCGCGAATGCGCTGCGCAAGCGATCCTCCGGACGCGAAATCCATGATCATGTAGCAATAGCCGGTGTCCGGATCGCGGCCGACGTCGTACACGTGCATCAGATTCGGATGGCGAACCGCCATCGCCAGTTCGGCTTCGCGCACGAACCGCGCAACCGCCGACTCGCTTTCCGCGCCGTCGTCTTCGGGCAACAGGATTTTGGCGGCGAAGGAACGTCCCTGGTCGTCTTGGATCAGATACACCGCGCCCATGCCGCCGCGACCAAGCAGCTGGACGACGCGGCAATCGCCGAAGCGGCCGTTCGGAAAAACGATTTCAGTTTCCGCCATGATTGCCCAATCCCCGAAAACGCATCACTTCACGCATTTGACCGTGTGGCCGTGAATCGAACCGAGCGGTCCCTTCCACCGTTTCGTGACGTACACGGGAACGCCCGCCGGCAAATCGAACACGACGCGGTAGTTTCCGTCGCCGTCAATTCGAATGTTTTCCGATTCGATTTTCAGAAACTTCAGGTTTCTGTTGTCGCTGAACGCATGATGCCCGACGCGCTCGACGCCGGATGGAAGAACGACTTCTTCCAAATCGCAGTTGTGAAACGTCCAGTCGTGCATGCTCTTCAAAGACTTCGGGAAATGAACCTTGCGCAACGAAGTGCTGCCGACGAATTCAAACACGCCGATGTGTTCGATGCCATCCGGCAAATCGATGGCTTCAAGCCGCTTGCAGTTGCAGAACGTGGAACCCACGCAGCAGCGCACGATGTTGGCCGGCAATTGGATTTTACGGATGCCCGATCCGGAAAAAGCGCCGCCGCCGATCACCTCCACGCTCTCGGGCACGACGATTTCCTCAAGCGCTTTCGTGTGCTGGAACGCATGTACGCCAATGCTCTTCAGCCCCGGCGGCAAAACGATGTGCGTCATGGCTTCGCATTTGTTGAACGCCTCGTTCGGGATCGCGAGCACGGGGCAATTCCCCAGCGTCACCGGCACGCGAACTTCTCCGCTCAAATCGCCTTGGGCGACGTTGTTGTTGGCGAAAACGCCGCGGAGCAGAGCTTCGCCGTTTTGAATCGAATACGCCCACGTCACGCCCTTGCGGTCCTTGAAATGCATGACGTTCGGGTTGTCGGCCACTTTCAAGTTTGGCTTCACCTCGACCAGTTTGCCGGGACGGCGGCGGACTTCCGCCGCAGACCGCGGCGCGGAAACGGAAGCGGCCTGCTCCGCACCGTATTCGGCGGCTTCCTCCACGCGCTTTTCGGCGACCACCTTGGCCAGACCTTCGTAGATTCCGCCCTCCAGCGCTTCGGCGTAAAGGACGCCGGCATGGCCCTTGAACAGTTCCATGGCCTCAGGGCGCTTCTGTCCGAACGATTCGGCCAGTTCCCACCAGATCTTCGCCGCCTCGCCCGCCTTTTGCGCGCGGTTCTCGGCGTCCTCCGGCGTTTTCTCGGCGGCGACGGCAAGGGACGCCTTGCCGCCGGCCTTCTCGAAAAGCGCCGCCGCG
>JAKSOX010000024.1 GCA_024405335.1 Kiritimatiellia bacterium | reverse complement strand
AGTTCCTCAAGGGCTACTGGAAGATGGACAAGCACTTCCGCACGGCGAAGTTCGACAAGAACATGCCCGTGGTGCTGGCGCTGCTGGGCATCCTCTATTCGAACGGCTACGGCGCGGAAAGCTACGCCGTGCTGCCGTACGACCAGTACCTTTCGCGTTTCCCGGCCTATCTGCAGCAGATGGACATGGAGTCCAACGGCAAGAGCGTGGACCGCGACGGGAAGCCAGTGGACTACACGACGGGGCCCATCGAATGGGGCGAACCCGGCACGAACGGCCAGCATTCGTTCTACCAGCTCATCCACCAGGGCACGCACCTCATCCCGGCCGACTTCATCGGCTTCGCGAAGACGCACAATCCCGTGGGCGACCACCACGACAAGCTGATGGCGAACTTCTTCGCGCAGACGGAGGCGCTGGCGTTCGGCAAGACGGCCGAGCAGTGCCGCGCCGACGGCGACCCCGAGGAGCTCGTGCCGTTCAAGACGTTCGCCGGCAACCACCCCACGAACACGCTTCTGGCGGACGAGCTGAAGCCGGAAACGCTGGGCGCGCTGATCGCGCTCTACGAGCACAAGGTGTTCGTGCAGGGCGTGATCTGGAACGTGTTCTCCTTCGACCAGTGGGGCGTGCAGCTCGGCAAGGTGCTCGCGAAGGGCGTGCTGAAGGACCTCGTCGCCGAGAAGCCGGAACTCAAGCACGATTCCTCCACCAACGCGCTCATCGCGCGCTACCGCAAGGCGCTCGGCCGGGCGGTGTGAAAGGGCGCGATTGACCGCGTTTCTCAAGCGTTTCACGCCTGAACGGGCGGCATGGGCCTTCGCCGCGGTCTTGGCCGCGGCGGTGGCTTTGCTGGCCGTGTGGTTCGGCGCGCTGAACCAGGACGAAGGGTGGTATCTCTACGCCGCCCAGCTCGTCCGCGCGGGCCAAGTGCCGTACCGCGACTTCTTCTTCACGCAGGGCCCCACGCTGCCGTACGTGTACGGGGCGCTTTCCGCGGTTTGGGGCATGGCGTCGCCGCTTCACGGGCTGCGGGGGGGGCGGGGCCTTTCGCTGGCGTGTTCGGCGGCGACCGTGGCGTTGGCGGCGTCGTTGGCGCGCAGGCTCGCGGGCGGCGACCGGAGGGACGTCGCCGCGCTCGCCGCGGTGGCGGCGCTGGGGTGCAACCTCTACCATGCGTATTTCACCTGCATTCCGAAGACGTACGCGCTGGGCGGGTGTTTTGCGATGCTCGGCTTTTGGCTGCTCGCCGCGGGGCTGGCGCGGCGCGGCGCGGCGCGCGCGCTGGCGTTGGCGGGATGCGGCCTTTCCCTGGCGTTCGCGAGCGGCACGCGCATTTCGCTGGTGCTGCTGTTGGGGACGACCGGCGTTTCGCTGCTCGCGTACGGTTGGCTTTCCGCGCGCGGTTGGGCGAAGCTGATGCCGGCGTTCTGGTTCGGGATGGCGGGATTGGCCGGGCTGGCGATCACCTACGGTCCGTTCGCGGCCGATCCGGCGGCGTTGGACGGGTTGCTGGCGGCCCAGGCGTACCATGCGGGCCGCGGCGGGTTCGATCCGTTCTTCGCCGTGGGGTCCGCGAGCCGTCTGGCGCGCGGCTATTGGGTGCTCGGCGCGTTTTTGTTCACGGGCTTGTGCGGGCTGGGACGCCCGCCAGCCCGAGAATGCGGGCGGGGAAACGCGGGCGGGGACGCCCGCCAGCCCGAGAGCGGCACGGCGGCGCCGGATTGGGGGAGCCGCACGGCGCTTTGGGCGTTGGTGGCCGGTTTCGCCGCCGTGTTCGCGCTCCAGATGTCGGCGCCGTTTCCCTACGACGACTACCAGGTGCCGGTGATGCCGTTGCTGGCGGTGGCGTTGTCCGTCTTTTTCGCCCGCGGCACGGCGTTTTTCACCCGGGCGGGGGCGAGTTGGCTGGCCGTGCTGCTGGCCGGGCTCGCGGCGTATTCCTCGCCGTTGCTGCAGGAGTGGGCGACCTACGGGCAGGACCGTTTCTGGAGCCGCAAGAAGGAAACGACGGAGCTGGCGAAGCTGCGCGCCGTCGGCGCGGAACTGGAGCGGCTCGACCCCGGCGGCAAAACGCTGCTCACGCAGGATCTGTACCTGGCCGTCGAAACGGGGCGTTCCGTGCCCGAGGGGCTCGCGATGGGTCCGTTCTGCTATTTCGGGGAACTGGCGGACGACGCCAGGGCGCGCAAGCTCCACGTGCTCAATCCGGGTACGATGGAGGCGCTGCTCGCGTCCGCGCCGTGTCCGCTGGCGGCGTTTTCCGGCTACGGTTTCGCGGTGAGCGTGCCGAAGGGTTCGGAGGTGCCGTTGGCGACGCAAATGCGCTATTGGGAGCTGCTCAAGCGCAACTACGAGCTGGCGTTCGCGGAACCCGATTTCGGCCAGAACTCGACCACGCTGCTGGTGTTGAAGCGCAAGCCGGCGCCGGCGGGGGAGGCGGCGAAATGAGCGCGCTGGACCGCGTTTCGTGCGCCGCCGACGTGAAGGCGCTCGCGCCCGGGGAGCTTCCGGAGCTGGCGGCGGAGGTGCGCGCGGCGATGCTCGAAACGACTTCCCGCACGGGCGGACATCTCGCGAGCAGCCTGGGGGCGGTGGAGCTGACGATCGGCCTGTTGCGCACGTTCGATCCGGAGAAGGACCGCGTGCTGTGGGACGTGGGCCACCAGACTTACGCGTGGAAAATCCTCACGGGGCGCAAGGACGCGTTTCCGACGTTGCGCCAGCTGGACGGCATCACGGGGTTCCAGAACCCCGGCGAGAGCGCGTGCGACGCGTTCATTTCCGGGCATGCGGGCGTGGCGCTCGCGGCGGCAGAAGGTTTCGCGGCCGCCCGCGACCGCAACGGCGGCGACGAGAACGTGGTGGCGGTGGTCGGCGACGCGTCGCTCACGAACGGCATGAACCTCGAAGCGCTCAACACCTGCGCGCAGCTGGCGAAGAAGGTGATCGTGGTCCTGAACGACAACGAAATGTCGATATCCCGCAACGTGGGATCGTTCGCGCGTCTTCTGGGCCGGACGATTTCGGGCGTGCGCTACAACCGCGTGAAAGCGGCGGCGGAACGCGCGGGGCACAAGCTGAAGCTCACGTTCCTGCGCGGCGCGTACCACAAAATCGAGAGCCGCCTGAAGTCGCTGTGGCTCGGCAACAGCTTCTTCGAGCAGTACGGGCTGCGGTACATCGGGCCCGTGGACGGGCACGACCTGAAGGCGGTGGAGAACGCGCTGCAGGTGGCGAAGGAGGACAAGCGCGGCGTGGTGGTGCACGTGGTGACGGTGAAGGGGAAGGGCTACGCGCCGGCGGAGCGCAATCCCGTGCGGTGGCACGGCGTCGGCCCGTTCGACCGCGCGACGGGCGAGCCGGCGGCGAAATCTTCCGGCGCGTCCTGGAGCGACGCCTTCGGCGCGGCGTTGTGCGCGCTGGCGCGCAGGGATCCGCGCGTGTGCGCGGTGACGGCGGCGATGAAGGACGGCACCGGGCTTTCGGCTTTCGCGCGGGAGTTCCCGGACCGCTTTTTCGACGTGGGCATTTGCGAGGGCCAGGCGGTGTCCTTCGCGGCGGGTTTGGCGGCGGCGGGGATGCGTCCCGTGGTGGCGATCTATTCGACGTTTTTGCAGCGCGCGGTGGACCAGATCCAGCACGACGCGTGCCTGCAGCATCTGCCCGTGACGTTCGCGATCGACCGCGCTGGATGCGTCGGCGCCGACGGGGCCACGCACCACGGGCTGTACGACGTGGCGCTGCTGCGGCCGCTGCCGGGCATGACGATCCGCACGCCGACGGACGCAGCGGATCTGGCCGCCGCGCTGGACGAAGCGCTGGCGGCGGGCGGTCCGTGGGCGATCCGGTATCCGCGCGGCGCCGCGGCGGCGGCGGCGGACGTCGCGGCGGCGGCGGGGACCGTCGGCGGCGGCGAGCCGGAGGTGACGCTGCTGGCCGTGGGCGACCAGGTGGCGAAGGCGTCGCGGGTGCGCGAGCTTTTGGCCGGCTGGGGCGTGGCGGCGGCCGTGACACCGGTGAACCGCGTTAAGCCGGCGCCGGCGTTGCCGCCGCATCCGTTCGCCGTGCTCGAGAACGGCGCGGTCGCGGGCGGCTTCGGCGAAGCGGTTGGCGCGGACTTCCGTTTCGGCTGGCCGGATTGCGTGGTGGGGCAGGGGCCGGTGGAGGCGCTGGAGCGCCGCCACGGATTCGACGCGGAATCGATCGCGGCCGCTTTGGCCGCGGCGTTGCGCGGGAAGGAGAGGAAAAATGGCTAAACAACACGGGGTGCCCGGGGAGTGGGCGCGGGTGCGCGGAACGGTGCTTTCGCTGTGGCCGCTGTTCCTGGCGTTCGTGCTGATGGGCGCGTTCGCGTCGGCGGTTTTGTCCGGCCGGCACGTGGGCGTTTTCGCGTTTTCGTTCGTCGCGTCGCTCGTTTCCGTGGCGTGGCTGTGGCGCAAGGGGCTCCGGCGCGTGGAAAGCTTTTTCCGCGGGGCGCGCGGCGAGGAGCGCGTCGCGAACCTGCTGGGGAATCTGCCCGACGCCTACCACGTGTTCCACGATTTCGTGGCGGGTTCCCACCACGTCGACCACGTGGTGGTGGGGCCTACGGGCGTGTTCGCGGTGGAAACCAAGAACTGGTCGCGCACCGTGACGATCGCCGAGGGCCACGTGCTGGTGGGCGGCGAACTGCCGACCCGCCCGCCGCTCGTGCAGGCGGTCAAGGAGGCCGAAGCCGTGAAAGCTTCGCTGAAGCGGGCGGGATGGAACGGCGAAGTCGCGCCCGTCGTCTGTTTCGCGAGCAACACGTTCGCCGAGGGCGTGGCGACGTGCGGCACGGTGCAGATCGTGAACGCGCGCGATCTGCACGGCCTCGTGACCAATTCGCCCGAGGCGTTGCCGCCGCAGGAACTGGAGCGGCTCGTCCAACTGATGGAGATCCGCAGATGAAGAAGCTGTTTTCGATTTTGGCGTTGCTGCCGCTGTTTTCGCCGGCGGCGGACCTGCGGCCGCAGCCGTATTACGGCAAGGTCGCCGCGATGGTGGGCGCGCAACTGCAGCGGGCGCACGTGCTGCAGCGCCGTCTCGACGCCGAAATGAGCGAGCGCGCGTGGTCGAACCTCGTGACCCAGTGCGACTTCAACCACATGGTTTTCCTGCAGGAGGACCTCGACCGTTTCGCGCCGATGAAGACGAAGATCGGCGCCGCGCTGAAGGACAAGGACGTTTCGTTCGGATACGACGTGTGGAAGACGTTCACGGAACGCTTCCGCGAGCGCGTCGATTTCGTGACGAACCTGCTGGAAGCGGCGGAATTCGACTTTTCCGTCGACGAGGATTGGACGTGGCAGCGCAAGGACGCGCCCTGGCCCGCGACGCGCGAAGAGCAGGACGAGCTGTGGCGCCGCCGCGTGAAAAACGAATACCTGCTGATCGTGCTCGGCCGCGAACTCGACGCGGAGAAGGCCGCCGCGGACGAGCTGGAGGCGGCGAAGAAGAAAGACGCGAAGAGGAAAGACGCCAAGGGCGCCGAAACGAACGACGCGGAAACGGTGAAGGGACCGCCGCAGCCGCCGAAGGAGGTGCTCGAGAAGCGCTACCGGCAGTATCTCGAGGTGCTGACGGAGAACGACGAGGAGATGCCCATGCAGCGGTACATGTCCGCCGTGGCCCAGGCGTTCGATCCGCATTCGGACTACATGTGCCCCACGCGCAAGGAAGATTTCGACATGGACATGAACCTCACGCTGTGCGGCGTGGGCGCCGTGCTGCAGATGGACGACGGCGCGCTCAAGATCGTCGAGGTGATGCCGGGCGGGCCGATGGCGCGCGACGGCCGCATCAAGAAGGACGACAAGATCGTGGGCGTCGGCCAGGGCGACGGGCCCGTCGAGGACGTGATGTACAAGCCGATGCGCAAGACGATCCGGAAGATCCGCGGGCCCAAGGGCACGAAAGTGGTGCTGGAGATCATTCCGCGCAGCGACCCTTCGGGCGAAACGCGCAAGCGCGTTCCGCTCGTCCGCGACGAGATCAAGCTGGAGGACCACGCGGCAACGGGCCGCGTCGAGCGCGTGGCGTGCGGCGGCGTCACGAACCTGTTCGGGTACGTGAAGCTGCCGGGTTTCTACGGCACGATGGACAAGCGCCCCGGCGACGAAGGGTACCGGTCGTGTTCGCTGGACGTGGCGGAGTACGTTTCCAAGTTCAACACCAAGGGCACGGCCGGCATGATCCTCGATCTGCGCGGCAACGGCGGCGGTTCGCTCAAGGAGGCGGTGCTGCTTTCCCAGCTGTTCATCCGGCCGTCGCCCGTGGTGCAGATCCGCGAGACGCGCAACCTGTACGTGCTGCCGACGTTCCCGGACCAGCCGTGCCTCGCCTACCGCAAACCGCTGGTGGTGATGGTGGACCGGGCGTCCGCTTCGGCGTCGGAAATCGTGGCCGCGGCGCTGCAGGACACGGGTCGCGCCATCGTGGTGGGCGACCGCCAGTCGCACGGCAAGGGCACGGTGCAGACCGTGTTTCCGCTCGGCGCCGAGAAATACGGGTCGATGAAGGTGACGACGGCGCGCTTCTACCGCGTGAACGGCTCCTCCACGCAGGTGAAGGGCGTGTCGAGCGACGTCGATCTGCCGTCCGTGCTCGAAGAGCTCGACATCGGCGAAGACAAGCTCCCGAACGCGCTGCCGTGGACGTGCGTGGGCGCCGTGCACCATCCGCAGATGGGGGACGTGCGGAAATTGGTGCCCCAGCTGAAGGCGCTTTCCGAGGCGCGCCGCGAGAAGGATCCCGCGTGGCGCGCGCACATGAAGAAGGTGGCACATTTCCGCGATTCGTCCAAGCGGACGTCCGTGCCGCTCCACCGCGGAAAACGGCTCGCGCAGCTGCGCGAGGACCGCGAAATGGACGCCGAAGCGGAACCCGCGGGCGAACTCGACGACGAACTGCCGCCGGACCCCGAAGACGACGCGCCGGACTCCGCGGAGGACGGCAAGGACGACGTCGTTTTGCAGGAGGCCTTTCAGGTGCTGGGAGATTTGTCGCGTCTGTGCGGCGACGACGAAATCCAGGAAGAACAGGAAGAACGCAAGCCCGCGTGGCTGCAGTTGCTGGGAGGCGAATGATGCGCAAAGTCCATTTCACCAAAATGCACGGAGCGGGCAACGACTTCGTCCTGGTGGACGACCGGGCCGGCGAATTTCCCGCGGACGACCACCTGCGGGTCGCGGCGATGGCGAGCGCGCGCACTGGCATCGGCTGCGAGGGCGTGATCCTCGTGCAGAATTCGGACGTGGCCGATTTCCGCATGCTGTTCTTCAATCCGGACGGCACCGCCGCCGACCTGTGCGGGAACGGCGCGCGTTGCGTGGCCGCGTTCGCGCGCGAAATCGGCGCGGTGAAGTCGCCGGCGATGACCTTCGAGACGCGCGCCGGGCTCATCGACGCGGAAATCGTCGGCGAAGGGCGCGTGCGCGTGTGGATGCCAGAACCCAGAAACCGGCGCTACGGCCTCGACGTGAACGGCACGGCTGGCGATTTCGTCGTCGCGGGCGTGCCGCATTTCGTCGTGTCCGTCAAAAACGCGGCCACCGTGGACGTGGACGGGCTGGGGCGCGCGTTGCGGCTCGCCGACGCCTTCGCGCCCGACGGGACGAACGTGGATTTCGTGCAGTACGTGCCGCCGTCGAAGGCGCTCATCCGCACTTACGAGCGCGGCGTCGAGGCGGAATCCGGCGCATGCGGCACTGGGTCCGTGGCGGCGGCCGTGGTGGGCGTGGAAACGAAGGGGATGTGCCTGCCCATCCGCGTCCGCTGTTCGCAGGGGTACGAACTCGTGGTGGAAGGCGACTACCGCCAACGCCACGGCACCGGATTGATTTTGCAGGGGCCCGTGAAGAAGGTGTTCGAGGGCGACATCGACCTCGACGCGCTCGCCCTCGAAGACTGAAACCGAAAACGAAAGGAACGGAACCATGGCGGAACTCATTGCGGCGCTCGACGTCCAAACGCGCGCGGAAGCGGTGGAAAAGGTGAAGCTCCTCGGCGACGCCGTGGACTTCTACAAGATCGGTCTGGAACTGTACACGGCGGAAGGGCCGGACGTGGTGAAGGCCGTGAAGGACCTGGGCAAGAAGGTGTTTCTCGACCTCAAGTTCCACGACATTCCGCGCACGGTCGAGCGGGCGGTGCGCAGCGGCGGCAAATTGGGCGTGGACCTGATGACGATCCACGCCGCTGGCGGCAAGATGATGATCACGGCGGCGCACGAGACGGCCATGGAGTTCGGCGAGAACCGGCCGAAAATCCTGGCCGTGACGGTGCTCACCTCGCTCGACCAGAACGACCTCGCGGACGTCGGGGTGAAAGGCCGCCAGCCCGCCGAACAGGTGATGGCCCTGGGACAATTCGCCGTGGCGAACGGCGCGGACGGTTTGGTGTCGAGTCCGAAGGAAGTGCGTTCGCTCTACGAGAACCTGCCGTACGGCACGCTGTTCGTCACGCCCGGCGTGCGCCCCGCGGGGGCGGCGGTCGGCGACCAGAAGCGCGTGGCCACGCCCGCGATGGCCGTGGGCGACGGCGCGACGCATCTCGTGGTGGGGCGGCCGATCCTCGCGGCGGAGGACCCCGTCGCGGCGGCGCTGGCCATCCGCGCCGAAATGGCCATTTGACGGTAAAAGCGCGGCGCGCTTTCAACGCGCCGCCAACGAGGTGGAAAATGAAGAAGTTCGAAGATCCGGAAAAACTGCGTTCGTGGGCGCGCAAGGCGCGGCTTGCTGGCAGGAAAATCGCTTTGGTGCCCACGATGGGCGCGCTGCACGCGGGGCATTTGTCGCTCATCGCGGCGGCGAAACGGAAAGGCGCGGACGAAATCGCGGTGAGCGTGTTCGTGAACCCCACGCAGTTCGGTCCGAAGGAGGACTACGCGAAATATCCGCGCGACCACGCGGCGGACGCGAAGAAGTGCGCCGCGGCTGGCGCGACGGCGATTTTCTTCCCGACGCCGGAAAACATGTACGCATCCGACCACAGCGTCTGGGTGGTCGAAGACGGCGCGCTTTCCGGTTCGCTTTGCGGCGCGCGGCGGCCGGGGCATTTCCGCGGCGTGTGCACGGTGGTGGCGAAGCTTTTCAACCTCGTCCAGCCCGATTTCGCCGTGTTCGGGCAGAAGGATTTCCAGCAGGCCGCGATCGTCAGGCGGATGGCGCGCGACCTGTCGTTCGGCGTCGAGATCGTGGTGGCGCCGATCGTGCGCGAGGAATCCGGGCTGGCGTTGTCGTCCCGCAACGCCTATTTGAGCGCGGAGGAGAAGACGCGCGCGCTGGCGCTTTCCGCCACGCTGAAGGAGCTGAAGGCGGGCGTCGCCGCCAAAGGGGCGCTTCCGTGGAAGGCGGCGCGCGCTCGGGCGGCGGCCGCGCTCGAGCGGGCCGGTCTCGCGGTGGACTACGTCGAGGCCGTTGACGCGGCCGACCTGACGCCCGTGAAGACGTTGCGGAAGGGGAACGCCGTGCTGCTGGCGGCGTTCGCCGGAAAGACGCGGCTCATCGACAACTGCGTCGTGTGACGCGCGCGTTTTTTATTGAACGCACCATTCGCCGCGCGCATTCATACAAGTGACGGATGGAAATCTACGAAGAGATACGCGCCAATCGCGAAAACGGAGCCCGGCGGATGGTCGCGGAATACCGCGCCCGGCTGCAGGGCGCCGCCACCATGTTGTGCAAAAACGAGCACGACGCGGAGGATCTCGTGTTCCGCGCGTTCGCCCAGGCGATCAACCGCATCGGGGACTACCGCCCGAGCGGTTCGTTCTACTACTGGATCTACACGATTCTCCTCAATTTCCACCGGATGGATTTGCGCAAAAAGGCGTGCCGTCCGCAAACCACCGCCATGGAAACGCTTCCGGAGGTGCAGGACGAGCGGCCCGATCAGCGCGAAGAGCTCGATTTCGCGGCGACCGCCCAAGCTGTCCGGGCGGCCGTCCGCGAACTTCCCGAAACGTTCCGCGAAGTGGTGGTGCTGAAGTATTTCGAGAACCTTTCCGATCCCGAAATCGCCCGCATCACGGGCATCCCCGAGGGAACGGTCAAGTCGCGCCTCCACCATGCGAAGGACGCGCTGTACGTGAAGCTGTGCGACACCGAAGCGTCGCCCGATTTCACGGAGCGGCTCCTCAAGGCGACGCGCCCGTTCCGTCCCGGCACGGCGAAGTGGTGGACTGCGCTGGCGCTGATCGCGTTCGGCATGGCCGCGTTGGCGGCGGGCACGGCGAAAGTCGTGCGGCAGCTGCAGGCGCGGCGTTCCGCGCCCGCGGCGGCGGCGAGCGTGCCCGCGGCGGCCGAACCCGCGCGGGCGCCGGCCGCGTCCGCCGAGCCGGAGCCGGGCCAGGTGGAGGTCGCCGCGCAGGCGTCCGCTTTCACGCAGGACGCCGCCGGCAAGGCCGTGGCGGCGGGGCTCGGCTTTTTGTCCTCCCAGCAGCGGCCGGACGGGTTTTTCCCGGGGCCCTACGGCGATTCCGCGGCGGTGCCGGCGCTCGTGGGAATGGCGTTCCTTTCCAACGGGCATCTGCCCGGCGACGCGAAGTACGGCGATGCCATCCGGCGCTGCATCGACGCCGTGCTGTCCACCGCGGACGTGCGGGACGGCGCGCCGTACCGCGGGTACATGGGGGAAGCCGGCAACGGCCGCATGTACGCGCATTCGATCGCCACGCTGTTTCTTTCGGAAGCGAGCGGCATGGTGGACGAAGCGCGCCAGCTGCGCATCGACGCGACGCTGCCGCTGGCGGTGAAGGTGATTCTCGACGCGCAGAACGCGAAGAAGGCGGATCCCCGGCACGTGGGCGGCTGGCGGTACACGCCGGACGCGGCCGATTCCGATTTGTCGTGCAGCGGCTGGGCGCTGATGGCGTTGCGCAGCTGCCGTTCGAACGGCGCGCAGATCCCGAAGGACGCGATCGACCGCGCGGTCGCGTTCGTGAAGCGCTCGCGCGTCTCGGCGTCCGGCGCGTTCGCGTACCGTCCGGAAGAGACGTCGAACGCGGAAACGCTTTCGGGCGCGGGCATCTTGTGCCTGGAGTTGTGCGGGCGGCATTTGGACGAGGATTCCCTGGCGGCGGCGAAGTATCTCGAAACCGTCTACCGCAAATCGCTCGCCGGCGACGCGCCGTCCACGTTCTACGGGTTGTACTACGCGTCGCAGGGACTTTTCCAACTCGGCGGAAAACACTGGCGCGAATTCGGGGTTTGGATGTATAATACGTGGTTGCCGAAGCAGCGCGAGGACGGTTCCTGGCGCGCCACGGGGAGCGAAGCGGGGCCCGCCTATTCCACGGCGATGACCGTGCTCGCGCTCACCGTGCCGTACCGGATGCTGCCGATCTACCAGCGCGACGAAGGCGAAGAATAGGACGGGTTTCAGGGAAAGGAAACGAAAAATGGCGGAGAAGTTGGGACAGGACGACGTGCAACTCGTGAAGGAGCTGCACGAAAAATACGAGGCGATGAAGCTGGAGCTCGCGAAGGTGATCGTGGGCCAGGAGGACGTGGTGGAGCAGGTGCTCATAGCCATCTTCTCGCGCGGCCACGCGCTGCTGGTGGGCGTGCCCGGCCTCGCCAAGACGCTGCTCGTGAGCACGCTCGCGCAGGTGCTCGACCTCGGCTTCAAGCGCGTGCAGTTCACGCCGGACCTCATGCCCGCCGACATCACCGGCACGGAAGTGCTGGACGAAAACAAGCAAACTGGCGAGCATTTCTTCCGCTTCGTGAAGGGCCCGCTTTTCACGAACATGCTGCTGGCGGACGAAATCAACCGCACGCCGCCCAAGACGCAGGCCGCGCTGCTCGAAGCGATGCAGGAGCACCGCGTCACGGTGGGCAGCGAGTCGTATCCGCTGCCCGAGCCGTTCTTCGTGCTCGCGACGCAGAACCCGATCGAGCAGGAGGGCACCTATCCGCTGCCGGAGGCCCAGCTGGACCGTTTCCTCTTCAACATCGTGGTGGACTATCCGAGCCGCGAAGAGGAATGCCGCATCATCCACCAGGTCACCGGAGCCGCCAAGCCGGACCTCGGCAAGATCCTCACTGCGGCGGACGTGATGAAACTCCAGGACGTGGTCCGCCGCGTGCCGGTCGCCGACCACGTGGTGGAATTCGCCGCGGACCTCGTGCGCGCCACGCGCCCGAAATCCGAGGACGCGCCGGAATTCGTCAAGGAGATGGTCGGCTGGGGCGCGGGTCCGCGCGCGGGCCTTTCGCTCATCACCACCGCCAAGGCGCGCGCGATCCTGAACGGCCGCGCCTACGCCACCACGGCGGACGTGAAGGCGATGGCGCTGCCCGTGATGCGCCACCGCATCGCCACCACCTTCAACGCCGAAGCGGCGGGCGTCACCACCGATTCGATCGTGCAGCGCCTGCTCGAACACGTGAAATCGCACGAAGAACTGGATGTCTGACGTTCCCCATTACATGCGGCTTCTGCCGTCCGACGCGCTGAACAAGATCGGACGGCTCGAGTTCCTCGCCCACGGCACGGTGGACGGGTTCATTTCCGGCAAGCACCGCAGCGCCCGCAAGGGCGCTAGCGTGGAATTCGCCGAGCACCGCCAGTACGCGCCCGGCGACGACTTGCGCAATCTCGACTGGAAGCTCATCGCGCGCCGCCAGCGTTTCTACGTGAAGCAGTACGTGGACGAAACGAACCTGCGCGCGACGATCCTGCTGGACACGTCCGGCTCGATGAAGTTCCGTGGCGACTTGTCGGCGGCGCATTTCACGAAGCTCGAATACGGTCAGTACCTCGCGGCGTCGCTGGCGTACCTGCTCGTGCAGCAGCAGGACGCGGTGGGTTTCGTTTCCTACGACACGAAGGTGAACGTCTACATGTCCGCCAAGGCGCAGCCCGCGCAACTCCGGCGCGTGCTGACGGAGCTGGACGGCCTGAAGCCCGGCGGCGACACGGATTCGGCGGCGGTGATCCACGAAATCGCCGAGCGCATTCCGCACCGCAGCGTCATCTTCCTCATCAGCGACCTGTTCGGCGACGTGGAGGAAATCCTGAACGCGCTCCACCATTTCCGGTTCCGCCACCACGAGGTGATCGTGCTGCACGTGATGGCCGAAGAGGAAATCGGCTTCCCGTACGACCAGATGATCCAGTTCGAAGACGCTGAATCGACCGAGCGCCTCAACGTCGACGCCACGGCGATCCGCCGCGAATACCTCGCGCGCGTCCACGCCTACATGGAGCGTCTCGAGCGCGGCTGCGGCGAAATGTCCATCACGCACGAACTGCTCTCGACGCGCGTCCCGTTCGACCAGGCGCTCGCCGACGTGCTCGTGAAGTATCATGTCGGCCGGTGATTTTCAGTGCGGCGTACGGCCGCGGTTGGTCAAGGAGGCACCATGAACGCAAACGTTTTTTCGCGCGGATTCGGAATCGCGCTTCTGTTCGCCGCCGGAACGTTTTCAGGGCCGGCGACCGCTTCCGGCGTCGCCCCCGCAGCGGCCGCCACCTCGGACGAGATCGTTTGCGAGGGTGTCTACGACGGCCATTTGCAAGGCGTGGCGACGGACGGAAAATCGCTTTTTTGGAGTTTCACGGTCAAGCTGGTGAAGACCGATCTTCACGGACGCGTTCAAGCGGCTGTCGACGTGCCGAACCACCATGGTGACTTGTGCGTCCGGGACGGAACCGTTTTCGTCGCGGTCAATCTCGGCCGGTTCAACTATGAAAATCTTGGCGTCAGCGAAGTTTGGGCGTACGCGGCGGACGACTTGCGGAAAGTCGGCGACTGGACGCTTCCCGACTGCGTCCACGGCGCGGGTGGCATTACGCATGCGGACGGGCTGTTCTTCGTCGTAGGCGGGCTTCCGTCAACGCATGACGTCAACTATGTCTATGAATTCACGCCAGATTTCACGCTTGTCCGGCGGCACGATCTGCAGACGGGGTTCACGCTCATGGGCATCCAGACGGCGGCGTTCGAGGATGGGCGGTTCATCTTCGGCATCTACGGATGCGCGGGCGCGCCATCGGGATCTTTGGAGTGCCCGCGGAATCTCACGTCGTTCATCCGCCGACGCGGTCCCGGCGACGTGGGCATCGTGAAACTTGGCGGCGAATATTGGACCGGGCGCACCCGCCACGACCGGCAAGGGCGCAACGTCGGCAGTCTCGTGCGGTCGCCCGGTTATCCGGCCTCCGAGGAGTCCGCCGAACCGAAGCGCACGGGGAAGGGAGCGTACAAGGTGTTCGTCGGCGCCCGCGGCGCAAATCGTTGGACGGACGGCGGCTACCGTCTCCAGCCGGACGGGTATCGGCCGCTGTGCAACGCCGAACCGTCGCTGGGCGTTTTCTTCCCCAAGGCGAAGTTGCGCGATCAGCAGGCCGTTTTGCGCGCGGTCGACGTCGGCGGCGGGCGCGCCTTTTCCGTTCCCGATCTCGTCCGGGCCGTTCGGCGCGTCGCCGAGACGGACGAGGCCTTCGCCGTTCACGCGGCCGATGCCGAGGAATGCGAAGTCGCGCTCAAGGCGATGCGCGAAGAAGCCGCGCGCCTTGGCGTCGTGGTGGACGAAGAGTACGCGTCGGCCATGGCGGCGATCGTCGCCGTCGACACGCCGGAAAAGGCCGCCGAGGCGGTTCGCCGGTCCGCCGGCGGCGCGGGCGGCGCCGTCGAAATCGTCTTCGCGCCAGGCACGTACGAGTTCGACGGGCCGCTGGAAATCGGTCCCGCGGCGAGCGGCGTCCGGCTGCGGGCGGAAAAGCCCGGCACGGTGCGCTTGACGCGGTCCGTGGCCGCCACGCCCGGCGGCACGGTGGAGTGCGCGGAGCCGCCCGCTCCGGACGCGGAAAACTTCGTGAACACGCGCGCGCACGCGCCGCTCTTTTTCCACGACCACAAGTGGGCCGTTCCCGCGCGCTGGCCGAACGAGGGCTGGGCGTACTTCACGCAGGCGGTGGACAACGGGCTCCGCAGCCGCATCCGCGGCGGCATCGCCCCCGACGCGCCGGCCGTCGCCGGATCGTTCGTGTTCGACTCGGACCGTCCGTCGAAGTGGAACTTCGAGGAGGGCGTGTGGCTCGCGGGCTATTTCGCGCACGACTGGGCCTACGAACTGCTGCGGGCCGACAGTTTCGTCGTGACGCCTTCGAACCGGGTGATGAAGATGCGCGGCGCCGCGCAGTACGGCCTCGCGAGCGGCACGTGGTCGAGCGAGAAGGGGCGGCGCTTCTACGCCTACAACGTCCGCGCCGAGCTGGACGCGCCGGGCGAGTTCTACTACGACCGCAAAACGAAGAAGGTCGACTTCATTCCGCCGCCGGGCGGCGTGAAGGAGTTCCGCGCCGTGACGAAGGACGGGCCGATCGTCCGGATGAAAGGCGCGTCGGACGTTGCGTTCGAGGGGTTGACGTTCGAATACGCCGTGGGCGACGGGCTCGACTTCAACGCCTGCACGAACTGCCGCGTCGAAAACTGCACGGTCGCGAACGTGGGCGGGAACGGCGTCGTTTTGCGGGGCGGGCGCGGGTGCGAAATCCGCGCGACGCGCATCGACGCCACGGGCCTGTGCGCGGTCAAAATCGACGCGGGCGACCGGTGGACGCTCACGAGCTGCGAGCATCTCGTGGAGAATTGCGAGATGGCCCGTTTCGGGACGGTCCGCCGCACCTACGCGCCGGGCGTGCACGTCTTTGGCGTCGGCACGACGCTCCGCGGCAACCGCCTGCACGACGCGCCGCATTCGGCCGTTCTCTACCATGCGAACGACTGCCTTTTCGAACGCAACGAGGTGTGGGACGTTCTGCGCGAGACGGGCGACGCGGGCGCGTTCTACACGGGACGCGACCCCACGAGCCGCGGCAACGTGCTGCGTTTCAATTTCGTGCACGACCTGGGGCGCCCGGGCGACAAGGCGAAGAACACGATGGCCTTCTACGTCGACGACTGCGACGCGGGCGACACGATCGCTTCCAACCGCGTGAAGAACGTCGCGCGCGGGCTCATGCTCGGCGGCGGACACGACAATCACGTCGTGGGCAACGTCTTCGAGGACTGCGCGATCGGGATGTCCATCGACGCGCGCGGCGTGGTGTGGGACGACCGCTGGGACTCGCCCATCG
>JAKSOX010000239.1 GCA_024405335.1 Kiritimatiellia bacterium | reverse complement strand
TCGCGGTCAGGAACGTCACCTTCCAGCAGCGGTATCCGTGGAACGGGCTGGTGGACATCTCCTGCGACCTCACGGGCGAGGGCACGGTAACGCTCAAGGTGACGGCGCTCACGAACGGCGTCAAGTTCGTCGAGGCGGAGACGTTTGTCGGCGAGACGACGCTCGACCTCGACGCGGCGGGCGGCGCGACGAACGGCGTCAAGTTCATCTGGAACGCGGCGAAGGATCTGCCGGCGGGCTTCAAGGCGAGCGGCGTCAAGGTGAAGGTGACGGCGGAGGCGGAATGAGACGTCGGTTTCTTCGCCGTCGGCGTGGCGCCGACGCGGGCGGCGGCAGAACGCGATGGCGAATGTGATTGACTGCCGGGGCGTCGATGGAGTATACTGTTCACGTTTTTGCAACAAACAGGAGGTGCGAGATGAACAAAGCGTTGATGGTGTTGGCGGGAACGCTGGCGGCCGGCGTGCTTTTCGGCGCGACGCCCGTGAAGCGGAAAGTCGTGCTGGAAGTGGCGTTCAATCCATCGGGGGCCAACGTGGAGGCCGAGCTGACGCCCGTCTTCAAATTCGCGAAGGCGTACGAGGCGCATCGGTTCGCGTTCCAGAAGAAGCAGGATCCCGGCCTTTCGGAAATCCGCTACACCGTGCTGGGCACGAACGGCGCGCAGCTCTACGGCGGCACGTCGCGTCCCGAAGCCGAGGAGGCGGTGGTGAACGCGCTCACGGACCTGCCGATTCCCGGCGTGCTCATCACGATCAGCAGCGCGGGCGCGTTCAAGTCCGACCGCAAGAAATTCGAGAAGCTCGGCACGCCGGCCGAAGGCGCGGGCATCGCGAAGTTCAAGACGGCGGCGGCGAAGCTCGAAAAGGCCAAAAAGCCCAAGGACAAGGCGAAGGCCGAAGAGGCGCAGTCCATTCTCGACCAGCTCGAAAAGCGGAAGGCCGAACTGCTGGCCGAAATCGAGGAGGAAGTGGCGGCGGACGAAAAGCCCGAAGCGCTGCGCGACCTGCGCTGGCTCGTGAAGAGCTGGCCGAGCGAAAAGGCGAAGTGGGACGCCAAGATCAAGGAGCTTTCCGCCGATGCCGAAGTGGTCAAGCAGGCGGGCGTGCTCGAGAAGGCCGCCTTCGACGCGTTCAAGCGGAGAAAATAGGCGAAGATGGAATTCGATTCGGTCGAGGAATGTCTTGCCGCGCTCGGGCGCGGCGAGATCATCGTGGTGACGGACGACGAGGACCGCGAGAACGAGGGCGACTGCATTTGCGCGGCGCGGTTCGCGACCACGGAAAACGTCAACTTCATGGCATCGCACGCGAAGGGGCTCATTTGCATGCCGATGAGCCGCGACTGGTGCCGCAAGCTCGATTTGCCGCAGATGGTTTCCGACAACACGGACAACCACCACACGGCGTTCACGGTGTCGATCGACGCGGCGGCGACCACCACCGGCATTTCCGCCGAGGAACGCGGCGTCACGGCGCGCGCGTGCGTGGCGCCGGGCGTGAAGCCGGGCGATTTCCGCCGTCCCGGGCACATGTTTCCGCTGGAGGCGCGCGCGGGCGGCGTGCTGAAGCGCGCGGGGCACACCGAGGCGACGGTGGACCTGTGCCGTTTGGCGGGTTTGGAAGAGGTGGGGCTTTGCTGCGAAATCATGCGCGACGACGGCACGATGGCGCGCATGCCGGATCTCGAGGCGTTCGCGGCGGCGCACAAGCTCAAGTTCACCACGATCGCGGAGCTGATCGCCTACCGGCGCAAGCGCGAGCGGCTGGTGGAGAAAATCGAAGAGGTCGACCTGCCCACGCAGTGGGGGCACTTCCGGCTGTCGATGTACCGTTCGCTCGCCACGGGGCTCGAGCATTTGGCGCTCGTGAAGGGCGACGTGGCGCACGGCGGTCCAGCGCTCGTGCGCGTGCATTCCGAGTGCTTCACCGGCGACGTGCTGGGCAGCGAGCGCTGCGACTGCGGTCCGCAGCTCCACGCCGCCATGGCGACGATCGAGAAGGAGGGCCGCGGCGCGGTGCTGTACATGCGCCAGGAAGGGCGCGGCATCGGCTTGGCGAACAAGCTCCACGCCTACCGCAAGCAGGAATGCGGCATGGACACGGTGGAGGCGAACGTGGCGCTCGGCTTCGCGCCGGATCTCCGCGAATACGGGGAAGGCGCGCAAATTCTCGCCGACCTCGGCATCCGCGAGGTGCGGCTCATGACGAACAACCCGTGCAAGATCAAAGGACTGGCGGGCTACGGCATCGTCATTTCCGAGCGCGTGCCGATCGTGATCCCCCCCACGGAACACGACCGGCGGTATCTCGCCACGAAGCGCGAGAAGATGGGCCATTTGATTTGAAGCGGGGGAAAGGGATTCGCCGATGCTGAAGAAAGCGTACGTGAACGGAGAGCCGATCGCCCGCGAGGCGGTGTCCTTCGAGTTCGAGCGGCTTGTGAAGTTCTATTCCGAGCACGGGATGTCCGGCGAGGAAATCAAGAAGAACGTCGAGAAACTGCTCGAGCAGGCGCAGGAGCAGGCGATCGGCGCGAAGCTGCTCATTTTGCGCGCGCGCGAACTCGGCCTCGAAGGCCCGGATGGCGTGAACGAACTCGTCGCGAAGACGTGCGCCGGCACGCCGGAGCCGGAAGAGGCCGAGATCGAGGCGTTCTACCGCGAGAACAAGGCGTCCTTTCCCGAACGGCAGCTGGTGCAGGTGTCGGACAAGATCCGCGACTGCCTGCGGCACGCGGCGCGCGGAAAGGTGCTGGCCGCCTTCGTGGCGGAATTGCGCGAACGCGCGAAAGTCGAATACGTGGACGCCGCCCAAGAAGGAGGAAAAGGAAAATGAACACGGTGCTGGTGACGGGTGGAAGCGGTTTTCTGGGCATCAACCTGATCCGCAAGCTGCGGGA
>JAKSOX010000238.1 GCA_024405335.1 Kiritimatiellia bacterium | reverse complement strand
TGCCGCGCTGTTTGGTGCAGGATTTCGGCGCATTCGACTTCAAGCTCGCGCTCAAAGGCGGCATGATGGCGTTTTACGGGCGGCATCGCGCACGGCACGAGAGCTGAAACAAACATTCGCTCATGAAATGTTCGGCGGACGCGATTGTTCGCTCATGAAATGTTCGGCGGATGCGATTGTTCGCTCATAAAATGTTTTTTGCTTGTTGATTTGAGTTGGGATAAATGAACCTATACTCGTCAGTTGAAAATCACGCAGAGACGCAGAGAACGCGGAGAAAAGAAGAAAAGACGGTGCCTTTGACAAGTCACGGCAACTTGAATCTCAAGGGTTTCATTCGAATTGAGAATTGAGAGTTGAAAATGTAGAATGGTGGATGTCAGTCATTTTCCACTTTCCATTTTCCATTTTGGTGTCTGCCGGACATTGGGTCTCGTGCTCGTCAGTTCAGAAATCTCCGCGTTCTCTGCGTCTCTGCGTGAGGTTGTCGCATTGAACGAGAAAATGAACTGCCGAATTTAGGTTGAATTCCTGGCGCGAATTTTGAACGGTTGGCGGCGGCGCGCATTTATGATTGCGCGTGCGCTTTTTTGTGGCATGGTGCGCACCTGGGTTTTTCATGGCGGGAAGGTCGAAGATGAAGAAATTGACGGTTGGTTTCGTCGCCGCGGCGGTGTCCGCGGCGGTTTTCGCGGACACGACGGCGGATTACGTGCGGGATGGTCTGGTGGCGTTTTGGGACGGCGTGGAAAACGCCGGCGCGGGCGCGCACGCCGTCACGAACCTCTGGCGCGACGTGGTGGGCGGGCACGCGTTCAAGCTTGAAAACGCGAAGGTCGAGGCGGACCGCGTGACGTTCGCGGGCGCGCAGAATTCCTACGGCGTGCTGGCGGCGTCGAACACGGTGGCGACGTTCTGCGCCGCCACGAACGGCACGGTGGAAATCGTGCTCGCGGCGGAGCAGGCTGGCGACTGCGTGGCGCTCCAGTCGGCGCCGGCGTCGGGCGTCACCGTGGGCAGCTACCGGGGCGGCACGATCGTGTCGTGCAACGTGCCGCGGCCGATGATGCCGTGGGCGTGGAAGAAGGGCGAGACGAACACCGTGTCGATTCTGCTCCAGAACGGCGCCGCCGTTTCCAGTTTCACGAACGGCCTGCCCCTCGCGCTGGACAAGAACCGCTGCGACCAATGGGGGGCGGGCGGCAACGGCACCACCATCGGCAACCGGCACCAGCTCCACACTCCGTTCAAGGGCGCCGTTTACGCGATCCGCGTCTACAACCGCCAGCTCACGGCGGACGAGGCCGCGTTCAACCGCGCGGCCGACGCGCGCCGATTCCTGGAAGGCGATCTCCGTCCGCGCACCACGGCCTTCGAGGTGGCAGGCGACCCGGAGCCGCTGGGCGCGCCCGTTCCCGACTGGGGCCTCACGGCGAACCACAAGGCCGGCGAGAAGATTGCCTGCGCGTTCCCCGCGTGGACGAACGCGGCGCAGACGCTGGCGACGCGCGCGACGGGGTGGAAGCTCGTCGACACGTTCGGCAAGACCGTGGCCGAAGGCGCGGGCGCGGCCTGCGACTGCGCGATGCCGGATCCCGTGCAGTACCGCCGTTTGGTCTGGACGGTCGAGAAGACGCCGCTCAAGCGCTACCGCGTTTCGCCTTCCAACGATCTCGCGAAGCTCGTGAAGGAATCGCACGACCACGCCGTGTTCGAACTCGAGAACGGCGTGCACGAATTGTCCGAAACCGTGGCGATCAGCAACGAAATCGCGATCGTCGGCGCGGCGGAAGGCGGTTCGTTCGTGCGTTGCGCCCAGGGTGCGCCGTTTTTCGTGGACCACAAGTACGCGCGCGTGGAAAACGTGGCGTTCATGGAGGAGAAGGCGCAGGTCGGTCCGCGCGGCGGCCGGCTGGCGGGCTGCCTGGTGTTTTTGGCGACGGCGCAGGCCGGTTTCGGCGGCGGTCCCGGCGTGGAAGGCGGTTTTGCGATCCTCACGAACCGCGCGCAGATGGCGCGGGATCCCGCGGAGTGGAAGCCCTACAAGGCGCCGTACGCGGCGTACGACCGCGTGGAAAACACGATTTCCTCCACGGTGGAGCGCGTGGTGTACGCGGTGGCGGACGGCCAGGACGTGACGCGCTGGAGCATCAACCGCTGCTGGACGTACCGCGGCGAAATCGACCTGCCGGCGGGCGCGACGAGTTTCATGTTGCCGATCGACGACTACGGGACGCTGTGGCTGGACGGCAAGCGCGTGCTGGAAACGAATCCCTGGTGGCGCGGCGACTGCACGGTGGTCCACGAGAAGGCGGGCTGGCACTCGTTCCGCCTGGCGCTGTTCAACGAACGCGGCTCGGCCGGTCCGTGCGACGAGGAGCGTCTCGGCTTCGCCATCCACGGATTCGGCGAGAAGTGGCGCGTGCCGGAGGAGTCGCGGTTCCGCCGGCTCAAGCGCGGCGCGCTTCTGGTCGCCGCCGGCGAGGTGCCGGATTCCGCGACGTATCCCCGGCCCGGCACCTACGCGGCCGCCAACGGGCAGTCGAACCTCGCGTGCCGCGCGACGTCGGTGGTGACGAACGAGACGACGGGCGTCGCCTACCGGATCAAGGGCTGGCGCGTGACGGCGGCCGAAGGCGGCGCCGTGCTCGCGGAAGGCGAGGGCGCTTCGGCGACGGTGGCGCTGGACGAGAAGGAGCCGCGCGCGCTCGCGTGGACGTGGGAGCCGATCGCGTACCTCGTCCAGGCGGCGCCCTGCAAGAACGGCACGATCGAGCCGCAGCGCGCGTGGGTCAAATCGGGCGGTTCGTTGACGGTGAGGGCGCTGCCGGACGAAGGGTGCTGGTTCTCGTCGTGGACGAAGGGCGTCGACCCCACCTACAAGCTCGAAGAAGAGGTGGACGTGGTGGTGGACAAGCCCACGACGGTGTCGGCCGAGTTTTTCAAGCGCAAG
>JAKSOX010000237.1 GCA_024405335.1 Kiritimatiellia bacterium | reverse complement strand
CGCCGGCGTTTCCGCCCTTCACCGTCACCCCCGTCAGCACTGCGTCCGCGTGATTGATCAGGAAGGCGCGCTTCGATTTCGCCGGAATGACGACCGACTTGTCGATGCCCGCGCCGACGACGGAAAAGCCATCGTCGATCGTCAGCACGTCGGCGAGCTGGTAGTCGCCAACCGCCAGGTGGACGACATCCCCTTTCTCGGCGACGGCGACCAGCGCTTCAAGGTCGCCCGGATTGGCGGAGCCCGCACCGCTCCCCGTCGCGTCGGGAGCCGCATACCAGTCGGCGGCAAGAGCCGTCGACAGGCACCAAGCGCACGACCCCCAAAGAAGCAACCGTTTCATCTTACTGAGGTAATTTCATTCTGCCCGTTATGCCTGACCACAACCATCCCTGCGCCGCGCATGATACCATGAAATGCGTTGGCGCGTCAATGCGTTTGCAACGATCGCGAGGTTCGGCGGAATCGGCGAAGACGGTCGATTTCGTGCTCGGGTCCGACCCGGCCGGCCGCGGTCTTCAGTCGTTGCGCGGCACGCGCATGTCCTTCAGCAGCGGCGCGAGCTTTTTGCCCAGGAGGAAGAATTTGCGGTCCGGATACCAGAACACGGGCCCTTCCGGTTCCACGGTGAGATCCGCGTACATCGCCAAATCCATCCGCTTGATCTTGACGCCGCCGTTGTCCATGATCTTTTTCGGCTCGGAAAACCAAACCGGCTGGTGCGCTCCCGGACGGAACTCGCCCTTGAGCAAGTACAGCGGATTGCGCCAGTTGCCGTCCGTGCGGGGACGCGGACCGCCGCAACGCCCCGTGCTGTTGTGCGTGAAAAGCACGTATTCGTTTTCGGCCGTGCGGAACATCGGACTCGGGCTGTACGGATGCTCCACGCCGGCGCCGCCGTCCCGGTAACGGAGCATCTCGCACGGACGCCAGGTTTCGCCCTTGTCCGCGGAAACGGAATACCACACGTGCCCTTCGCACGCGCGGAAAACGCACATGAGCCGCCCGTCCGGCAGCTCCACCACGGCGGGCTCTTCGCCCGAAGGACGCGAAGGATCGGTGAACAGCGGCGCGTGCAGGCCCTTTTCGTTGCGCGCGAAATAAGTCGCCTTCAGGTCGGCGGGCGCGGGGTCGGCGTCGACGTTGTCGAAGCGCATGAACTCGCAGGCGCCGGGCGCCTCCGGCCAGTATTTGCGCGGCTCGGGATTGGCCGCGGGGTTCTTGTAGTTGTGCGACAGCGCCATCAGCACGCTGCCGTCAGAAAGACGATAGGCGTTCTGCCACGGGAAAAGACTCACGGGTTTCGCGGGCGTGTCCAAATCGTAGCGCGGATCGTGCGGCTGCGCGAACGGCGCTTCCGGACTCCAGGTTTCGCCGAGGTCGTCGGAACACAGCACGTGCATCTTGCCGGTTTCGTGGTCCGTGCCGTCGCCGAGGTGCTTCGCGTAAAGCACGTAGATGCGGCCGGACTTGGAGACGGCGGCCGCGGCCCAGCTGCCCATGTTGCGGCCCGTCTTGGGGTCGATCGGGTCGCGCAGGATGCATTTCGGCGCGGACCACGTTTTGCCGCCGTCGAAACTGCGGGAGAAAACCGGCCGCTGCGTGAACGTGCCCTCGTAGGCGCTTTGCGTCCACAGCGCGCACAGCGCGTTGCGCACGTGGAACACGTGGAAGTGTTCGTTGCCGTGGTCGTCGTGGCCGGCGGCGGCGAACGGACGGTACACCACGAAGTCGGGTTGCGTGCGCTTGATTTCGCGGTCGAGGAACGCGTCGTCGAGCGCGCCTTCGCCGGCTGCCGCCGTCCCGGCGTTCGCCGCGGCCAAAAGAGAAGCCGCGGCGAACGCGAAAAAACGCCCTGGCGTTTTCATGCGCGCTGCGAAAGGACGTCGCGCTCGTATTCGAGCACGTCCTTCATCCAGCACTCGTTCGCCGGCAGTTTCGCGCGGGCGCAGAACTCTTCCCACACGGCCTGCCACGGATACGCCTTGAGCTCTTCCTGGAGGACGAGCTGCTCGGTGTACTGGCGGGCGTCCTGGAGGGCCTTGAGCGTGCCGAACGGCTCGAGCATCGCCTGGAGGAGCGCCTTCTGCATGTTGCGCATGCCGAGCACCCACGCCGCGACGCGGTTGATGGACGCGTCGAAGTAGTCCAGCGCCACGATGAAGTTCTTGGGGTCCATGCGCACGATCTCGCGCGCCGCCGCCATCAGGGCGTCGTCGATGCGGATCACGTGGTCCGAATCCCAGCGGACGGGACGCGAAATGTGGAACGCCACCTTGCCGAACGCCATGAGGAACGAGCTGATCTTGTCCGCGACGTTCTCGCTGAGGTGGAAGTGGCCCATGTCGAGCAGCGCGAGAATGCCCTTCTTCTGCGCGTAGCCCATCACGAACTCGTGGGAGTTCACGGTGTAGCTTTCCACGCCGATGCCGAAGAGCTTCGACTCGAACGTGGGAATCGCGAGCTTCTTGTTGTACTTGTACGCGAATATTTTGTCCAGCGAATCGGCCATGCGCCGGCGCGGCCCGAGCCGGTCGGACGGTTCGTCCTTGAGGCCGTCGGGGCACCAGAAGTTCACCGCGCAGGGCGTGCCGAGCTCCTTGCCGAAATATTCGGCGATCTTGAGGCACTGGATGCCGTGCTGGATCCAGAACTTGCGCACGCGCGGATCTTCGCTGGCGAGCGTGAGCCCGTCGGCGAGCGGATGCGAGAAGAACGTGGGGTTGAAGTCGAGGCCGATGCCGCGCTTCTTGGCGAACTCGACCCACTTCTTGAAATGCTTGGGTTCGATTTTGTCGCGGTCGACCTTTTTGCCGTCCTCGAAAATCGCGTAGCACGCGTGGAGGTTGAGCCGGTGCTTGCCGGGGATGAGGGACATCGCCTTGTCCACGTCGGCCATCAGCTGCTCGGGCGTGCGCGCCTTGCCGGGGTAGTTGCCCGTGGTCTGGATGCCGCCCGTGGCGCCGAGATCGTTCTCGAATCCGCCCACGTCGTCGC
>JAKSOX010000236.1 GCA_024405335.1 Kiritimatiellia bacterium | reverse complement strand
TCCGCGTCGTCTGGACGGACGACGCCGGCAAGACGCACACCAACATCGGCTACCGCTGCCAGTTCAACGGCGCGATCGGGCCGTACAAGGGCGGTCTTCGCTTCCAGAAGAACGTCTATTCCGGCATCATCAAGTTCCTCGGTTTCGAGCAGACGTTCAAGAATTCGCTTACCGGTCTTCCGATCGGCGGCGGCAAAGGCGGTTCCGACTTCGATCCCGCCGGCAAGAGTCCGGCCGAAGTGATGCGCTTTTGCCAGAGCTTCATGACGGCGCTCTACCGCTACATCGGTCCGGACGTCGACGTGCCGGCCGGCGACATGGGCGTGGGCGGCCGCGAAATCGGCTATCTGTACGGCCAGTACCGCCGTCTGAAGGGCGTGTGGGAGAACGGCGTCCTCACGGGCAAGGGCCTCAGCTACGGCGGTTCGCTGATCCGTCCCGAGGCGACCGGCTACGGCGCGGTGTACTACCTCCAGGAGGTCCTCGCGCACGAGAAGGACACGATCGAGGGCAAGCGCATCGCGATCTCCGGCTACGGCAACGTCGGCTGGGGCATCATGAAGAAGGCCATGCAGCTCGGCGCGAAGGTCACGTACTTCGCGGGTCCTGACGGCTACATCCACGATCCCGACGGCGTCAACACCGAGGAGAAGCTCAACTACATCCTCGAGATGCGCGCGGCCGACCCGATGCACTGCGAGCCCTACGCGAAGAAGTTCGGCTGCGAGTTCGTCAAGGGCGAGAAGTGCTGGGGCGTCAAGGACGTCGACATCTACATGCCGGCGGCGACGCAGAACGACGTCACCCTCGAGTGGGCGAAGAAGATCGCCGAGTCGGGCGTCAAGTACTACATCGAGGTCGCCAACATGCCGACCACGAACGACGCGCTCAACTTCCTCCGTCAGCAGAAGAAGATGATCGTCGCTCCGTCGAAGGCGGTGAACGCCGGCGGCGTCGGCGTCTCCGCGCTTGAGATGGCGCAGAACTCCGAGCGTCTCGTGTGGACGGCCGACGAGGTCGACGCGCAGCTCAAGAAGATGATGAAGACCATCCACGACGAGTCCGCCAAGGCCGCCGAGGAGTACGGTCTGGGCTACGACCTGGTGGCCGGCGGCAACATCGCCGGCTTCAAGAAGGTCGCCACCGCGATGATGGAGCAGGGGCTCTTCTGAGTTCTCGGGCGAGAACGGCGGAACGCCGCCTCGAGGCGGGCGCGGGGCATTTGCCCCGCGTTCGCCTTTTGCTTTCATGTGCCGGACGTGGTACAATGCGCACATGAAACGACAGGGAAAAATCGGGTGCGAGTTCTTCGCCGGCAATTTCGGGCCGGTTCCCCGCACGGCCAAAAAGAATTAGGGCTGCGTACGGCTCGTGCGGCAACGGCACCTTCAAAAGACGCGCATGCAATCCGAAAACGACATCTACGACGGGAAAACGTTCTGGCGGACGCTGGCGGGCATCGCGTTAGCGGTGGCGGTCCAGAAGGCGTCCGGCGGCTCGGGTTTCGTGCTGCTCGTGCCTTTCGCGCTGGCGGCGCTGGTGCAACGGAACGCGGAAAAGATGATCTACTGGGTGCTGCTGGTGAACACTCTGGTGATGGGCAACGGCTACTTCATGCCCAAGGGCGCGGTGTTCTTTTGCGCGAACCGCCTGGTGCTGGGTTGTTTCGGGCTTTTGGGGATTCTGCATTTGTTCGGACGCAAAAAGTCGTCGGCGCTCGCGCCGCTTTTGTGGTTTCCCGTGTACGTGCTCTACATGATCGTTCCCTCGGCAACGGGATGGCAGCCGCTGATATCGGGTTTGAAAATCTTCCTTTTTTCCATCGTGTTCTTCGCGTTTTTCGGCGTGGCCAACACGGCCGCCACCAGCCCGAAGTGCGACGCGCGGAGACTGCGGGCGATGGTTCTGGCCTTCGCGAGTTTCATGGTCTTCGGTTCGGTGGCGCTCATTCCGTTCCCCGGCATCAGCCAGCTTTCGGGCGAAGAATACGCCCGCGCCGTGCAGTTGGGGCAGGACGTCACCAGTTTGTTCAAGGGCATGACGTGGCACTCGCAATCGCTGGGGCCGATCGTGTGCGCTCTTTTCGTGCTGACGTTCGGCGACTGGGCGTTCAACGTGCGGCGCTTCCACAAGCTCTACGCGGCGCTGCTCGTCTGCTGTCCGATCCTGATCTACAAAACCTCCAGCCGCGCGGGCATGGCGTCGTTCGTCATTGGTGCGCTGTTCGTGGGGTATTGCCTGCTCCAGATGCGCGGCGCTGGCGCCAAATGGCGCGGCAAAATCCTTTCCGGCATGGCGTTGGCGCTTTGCGCGTGCTGCGTGGCGGCGGTGGCGGTTCCGAGCGTGCGCGACGGCGTGGTGCGCTTCGCCATGAAGTACGACCGCGAGGCGAAGGCGGGCGATTTCAACGCGGAAGGAATGCTTGCGACGCGCCAGTTCCTGATCGACGCGCAGCTCGAGAACGTGAAGCGCAGTCCTTTCATCGGCAACGGTTTCCAGGTGGCGGACTACATGGAAGGCGTGCAGGTGCAGAGCTGGCAGCAGCTGGTGACGGCTCCCGTGGAGAAGGGCGTGTGGTTGACGGCGGTGTTGGAGGAAGGCGGATGGATCGGGCTCGTGCTGTTCAGTTCCCTCGTCGTCGTTATCGGCGTGACGCTGCTCAAGCGGAAAGTGTACACGGGACTGTGCCTCTTTGGCGTGCTCATCGTTTCCAACATGGCGGAATTCACGATGTTTTCGATGTCCGCCACGGGCGGTTTCGTCTGGGCGCTCATTTTCGTGGGCGGAGTGTTCGACGCGTTGCGCCAGCGCGCCGACCGGATGGCCGGCGTGCCGTGGGGAGCGCTGCGCGGTCCGGCGCGTTTCCCGGTGCCGCCGTGCCTTGCGCGGTAGGGCGGGCGCTCCGCGCACGCCGCAAGGGACGCATTTCGCCGCCCCGAATTTTTCGGTGTTGTCGCAATGTTGGGGATGCGCTCGGTGAAGAACGCAAGTCGCTTGCGCGACACGCAATAAGAG
>JAKSOX010000235.1 GCA_024405335.1 Kiritimatiellia bacterium | reverse complement strand
GTTTGGGGTGGACACCAAACCCTTTTGGGGTTATACCCCAAACGGTCTTGGGGTTATACCCCAAAAGGGTTAGGGGTAGGACCCCAAAGGGCTTAGGGGTTATACCCCAAAAGGAGTGCTTCAAGCGAGCGTTTCCGTGCCAACTTGGCACGAAGGAATACTTTCGATCGGGCGATTTCGCGACCACGGAAGGCATTGAGAAAGTTTGGGAGGTTTCCAAACAGCGAAGCGCCAAACATTCCAAACAGCGAAGCGCCAAACCTCCCAAACAGCGAAGCGGCAGATTGCGGCGGCGGGAAGTGGTCGGGGCGAGAGGATTTGAACCTCCGACATTCTGCTCCCAAAGCAGACGCACTACCAGGCTGTGCAACGCCCCGCAAAAACGCGGTCTTTTCCTTCCGGAAGCGGACCGCGACGCTTTTGCGCCCGCGCGGGCGGCCGAACCCGCCCGCGACGAACGCATGCAGAACGGCCGTCAGCCGTTCTTCTTCTCGAATTCCTTCATGAAATCGACGAGGCAGTCGACGCCTTCCATCGGGAACGCGTTGTAGATGGAGGCGCGCACGCCGCCCACCGAACGATGGCCCTTGAGCGACTTCATGCCGGCCGCCGCCGCTTCCTTGATGAACTGCGCCTCGAGCTCTTCCGTGGGAAGACGCCAGGTCACGTTCATGTTGGAACGGTACTCCTTGAGCGCGGTGCCGCGGTAGAAGCCCGAACCGTCGATCACGTCGTAGATCTTCTTGGCCTTCTCGGCGTTGAGCTTGAAGAGGTTTTCCTTGCCCATCTTCTTCACCCACTTCATCGTCTCGCCGAAAATGTAGATCGACCAGCACGGCGGCGTGTTGAAGAGCGAATTTTCTTCCGTGTACGTGCGGTACTGCAGCATCGTCGGAATCGCCTGCGAACCCTTCTCGGCGAACTCCTTGCGGATGGCCACCACCGCCATGCCGGACGGACCGAGATTCTTCTGCGCGCCCGCGTAGAACATCGCGAACTGGTTGTAGTCGCGCTCGCAGGAGAGAATGTCGGACGACATGTCGCAGACGAGCGGCGAACCGGTGTCCGGAAACTTCTTGAGTTCCGCGCCCGAAATCGTCTCGTTCGCGCAAACGTGGCTGTAGGCCGCGCCGGGCGTCCACTTGAATTCGCCGTCCGCCGGCATGCGGGTGGGAATGTCCTTCTGGCAGTTGGCGGCAACGTTCACGTTGCCGATTTTCTGCGCTTCCTTGAGCGCCTTGTTGGACCACGTGCCCTGGTTGGCGTAGTCGGCGACCTGGTCCTTGCCCAGGAAGTTCATCGGGATCATCGCGAACTGCATCGACGCGCCGCCCTGGATGAAGCAGACGCACCAGTCGTCGCCGATGCCGCAAAGCTCCTTGAACGTGGCGATCGCCTCCTGGTGGATGGCGTCGTAGTCCTTGCCGCGATGGGACATTTCCATCACGGACATGCCGCATCCCTTGTAATCGACCAAGTCCTGCTGGGCGTTTTGCAGCACCTCGAGCGGGAGCACGGCGGGACCCGCGGAAAAATTGTATACACGAGACATTTTCAATTACCTTTCAGTTTGAAAAAACGGCGGACATTTTACTCTTTTCGCGGATGCTTTGCAAGAACGTTTGGCGCGCGACTCCAAGCAACACGCCCACGGAAACCAATGCGGACAGGAGGTTGGTGCCGCCGTAGCTCATGAACGGCAGCGCGATGCCCTTCGTGGGAGCAAGCCCCGACACGACGGCCATGTTGAAAAGCGCCTGGAAGAAAATCAGGAACGACACGCCAAACGCGAGCAGACGGCCCAGCCGGTCCTTGGCGCGCAAGGCGATGCAAAGGCCACACGCGAAAATCGTCGTGAAAAGCGCCAAGACGAGAAACGAAAATCCAATGCCCCATTCTTCCGCGCCGATGGCGAAAATGAAATCCGTGTGGTTTTCCGGCAGATAGGCGTGCTTCTGGATGGACTGGTTGAAGCCCGCGCCGCCGATGCCGCCCTTCTGAATCGCCAGCAGCGCCTGGTTGAGCTGGTGGTTCGCCTCCTGCGCGTCCGCGTCGGACATCGCGTCGATGCCCGGCATGTACGGCGCAAGCTTCTCCAACACGGACTCCGGCAGCCACGCGAAAATGCGGCGCATGCGGTTGGCGTTTCTCAGCAGAAACGGCGACACGGCCACGACCCCGGAAACGAACAGCACGAGCAAATGCCACAATTTGACGCCGCCCACGAGCAACATCGTCCCGAACGTGATCGCGATCACGAAGGCGGTGCCGAAATCCGGCTCCGCCACCGCAAGCGCCAACAGCACGCCGGCCAGAAGGCACGGCGGCATCACGCCCTTCCAGAAGAGCCGCGTTTTCCAGTCGGCCAACTCGAACCACACCGCCGTGACGATCACGCACGCAAGCTTGGCGAATTCCCCGGGCTGGAACCGCATCGAACCAAAGCCGATCCACCGATGCGAACCGTTCACGCGGGGAAACGCGAACACCGCCAACATGGCGACGACGATGGCCGCGTAAAACGCCGCCGAGAGCCATGGCTTCTCCCGCCACAAACGGTAGTCGAAGAAATACGCGAACGCCATCGCCACGACGCCCATGGCCAACCATTTGGCCTGATTCACCACGAAATGCGTCGCGCCGACGTTGAATCTTTCAGCAACGGTGGTGCCCGCGGAAGCGAGCACCACCAGTCCGATCGCGACAAGCGCGAGCACGGCGAGTTCTATGATGAGCCGCGTGCGCCGCACCTCACTGGGCCTTCCCGGAGTCCTTCTCCACCGGTATCTTCAACACCATGCCGGGCTTGATCGCATCCGCTCCGGGGAGATTGTTCAAATCCAGAATCAGGGACGGAGACACCGAGGTGCTGATGGAAATGGCCACGAGATCGTCATTGGGGCCGACCACGTACGTCGTCGTGGCGCCGTTCGCTTCGGGCGCGGCCGCGGGCGTCTCGAGATTTTTCTGGATTTCGTCAACTTGCTGCGCGGTCGAGTTCTTCGCCTTTTCGGCTTCGGCCGGCGC
>JAKSOX010000234.1 GCA_024405335.1 Kiritimatiellia bacterium | reverse complement strand
GCGGCGCAGGCGGTGATCGTCTTCATCACGCTGCCGGGTTCGAGGTTTTCGCCGACGGCCCGGTTTTTGCGCGCGAGCGAATCGGCTTTGTTGAATTCCTCCGGGTCGAAATCGGGCAGGCTCGCCATCGCCAGCACCGCCCCGGTGTCGGCTTCGAGCACGATGGCCCACGCCGCGCGCGCATGGCAGTTAGTGAATCCGGCGTACAGCTCGCGCTCGACGTCGCACTGCACGTTGTGGTTGATCGTGAGATGCACGGAACAGCCGGTTTCAGGATCCTTGCGGACGATGCGCTTTTCGAGGATCTCCCGCCCGAGCGCGTTCTTTTCGCCGCGAATGATGCCAGGCAGGCCCCTCAGCGAATCCTCGTAGCGCATTTCCACGCCCGCCGCGCCCAGCGCGTTGGTGGGATCCTTCGTGACGAACCCGAGCACGTGCGCCAAATGGCGTCCCTGCGGATAGCGCCGCACCTGCTTCTCCTCGATGCTCACGCCGGTGACGAGCTTCGGGTTCGACATGACGCGGTGGGCGTCGTCGCTCGAACTCGTCCCCAACGGCACGTAGCGCGACCTCCAGTTCGAAAACGCATTGCGCACGTCGGCGACGGGGCGTTCAAGCGCGGCCGCCACGTTGGAAACCACCGTCTCGCGCGAATGCCGCTTGAGCACCACGGACGCGGGATCGGCGTGGTACTCCCAAACTGGCACGCTCGCCGCGTACACGTACCCGCGCAAACGATCGGACGCGCCGCGGGAATAAATCGTGCCGCGCAGCGCCTGCAGCGGACGCGAGAAATCGGTGTGGTTGGAAACCTCCAACGTGGCGCGGCCGAGATGCACCGACGCCAGCCGCCAGCCGATCGCCGCGACCAGGACCGTCAGACAGACGCAAACAAACGCATACCGACCGTATTCACCTTTTACGGCCATTCTTGACCACCACCGCGGTTTTGCCCTTGTTGCGCGCGACGCGGGCGACGGCCAACTGGCCGGGAATGGGCCGGCCGACGGCGTCCATGCGCACGAGCTGGTCTTCGCGGGGACGCGACATCTCCAGACCGAACCGGCGCAACTGGACCGCCAGCCGCTCGGGCGTCTTCATTTCGTCCCACCGCGCGTTTTCGCGCACGAGTTCCGCGTCGAGCGCCGCCAGGCGTTTCTCGCAGTCGCCGATCTTCTTCGCCACCGCGGAACAGCGCGAGTCCACGGAAAAATAGAGCATCGTCATGATCAACGCAGTGACGATCAACGAGGCCACGCCCACGGTTCCCGTGGTCTGCCGAGATTCTTTTTTCACCCGTTTGATTCTTCTTTTCACGTGCAGTTCCTCCCAAATCGTTTGCCTGAAATTCACGCCGCCAGCCGTTCCGCCGCCCGCAGTTTCGCGCTGCGGCTGCGCGGATTCGCCGCCGTCTCCGCTTTCCCCGCCGTCGCCGCGTGCCGCAGCACGAGCTTGACGCGCGGCTCTTCGCCTTCCCACCGCGAGCCGCCCGCCTGCAGCGACACCTCGCGCCCCGCGTGCGCCGCGAAGAAACGCTTCACCACGCGGTCGGTGACGCTCTCGAACGTGATCACCGCGAAACGCCCGCCCGCCTTCAGCCGCCCGAGACCGTCCCGCAGCGCGCGCTCGAGTTCGCCGACCTCGTCGTTCACCGCCATGCGCAGCGCCTGGAACACGCGCGTCGCCGGATGGTGCGCCCCGCGACGGCCAACCGTCTTCTCCACCAAATCGGCCAGCTGCCGCGTCGTCGCGAGCGCGCCAGCCGAACGCGCGCGGACGATCGCCTGCGCGATGCGGCGCGCCTGCGGCTCCTCGCCCAGCTCGCGGAAAAGCGACGCCAATTCGTCCGCGCTCTTCCCGTTCGCCAAATCCGCCGCCGTCACCCCGCGCGACCGGTCCATCCGCATGTCAAGAGGTCCGTCCAGCCGAAAGCTGAAACCGCGTTCCCCCTCGTCCAGTTGAGGGCTCGACACGCCCAAATCAAGCAGAATCCCATCGACGTCACCAATGCCTTCCTTGTTCAGGATTTCCGCCACGTCGCCGTGGCGGCCTTTAACGACTTTCAAACCTTCAACGCCCAAAGCCGACACTTCCGCGAGCGCCGCGTCGTCGCGGTCGATCCCCAGCACGCGCCCGCCGCGCCGCACGATCTCGCGCGAATGCCCCGCGCGCCCGAGCGTGCCGTCCACGTACAGGCCGCCCGGCTTCACCGCCAGCGCGTCCACCGCCTCCATGAGCATGACCGGCACGTGCACGCCCATCACGCCTTCCTCCTCGCCGCGAGCTTGGCCATCGCGGCGCGCGCGGCCGAAACGTCGATCTTGCCCGCGGGCGGCGCCGGCGGCATCTTCTCCTCGGCCCAGATCTTCGCGTTCAGCACGCCGCCCACCAGCGTGACGCGCCCTTTCACTTCGGCGAAATTGAGCAGGTCGTCGTTGATGCGGATGCGCCACGCGGAATCCACCTTCACCATCTGCGCGCACTGCGCAATCGCCGTGCGGAGCGAATCCGCCTCGGCGTCGAACGGCGACGCCTTCTTCAGCTCCGCCAGCATCTCGTCGATCTCGTGCGGCGGCATGAGATTGAGGCAGTCTTCCTTCATGTCGGGAAACACGTACAGGTATTCCGGACGCCCCATCGCGTCGCGCCACTCGCTCGGAATCGTGAGCCGCTTCTTCTCGTCCAGACCATGATGGAACGTGCCGACGATCGCGCCGATCGCCGCATTTCTTTGCTGTTCCATCGTTTTTTCCATTTTCGGACCGCCTGGCAAGACTTTACACTTTCCTCACACTTCGGCCCATATTATCCCACATCTTCCCACCGCCGTCAACAAAAAAAACAAAAAAAACGTGCCGGCGGTGTAGCGTGATTTTTGGGTATTGTCGCAGAGTTGGGGAGTTGGGGAGTTGGGGAAATGCAACGGACGGCGGCATTGCTGCCGCCGCGCAAGACAGAACGGGCGGCGGGGAGCGGGCGGCGGCGGCGGCATGGAAGCCGCCGCACAAAACGCGGATCGGCGCAAGCGG
>JAKSOX010000233.1 GCA_024405335.1 Kiritimatiellia bacterium | reverse complement strand
TAGGACGCCGCCGGCTTTTTTCTTCAACGCCCCCGCAAGGGGGCTTTTTTCGTTTCAAGTCCGAAATTCAGCGTTTGAAAATAGAATCCGAAACAGGAAGGTCAAATCAATGGAAGACACAACGAAGAAACCCCTGGTGATCATGCCCTGCCTGGACATGATCGACGGTCGTGTCGTCAAAGGCGTCAATTTCGTCGACATCAAGGACGCAGGCGATCCCGTTGCGTGCTGTCAGGCGTATTGCGCCGCCGGCGCGGACGAATTGGCGATGCTGGACATCACCGCCACGGTGGAAGGGCGCAAGACGCTTGTCGAGGTGACCCGCAAAGTCGCCGACGCGGCCACGGTTCCCTTCACGATGGGCGGCGGCATCAAGTCCGTGGAAACGGCCGAAGAGGTGCTGAACGCCGGCGCGGACAAAATTTCCACTTCCAGCGCGGTGTTCCGCAATCCCTCGATGATCGCGGACATGGTGAAGGCGTTCGGGGCCGGCAAGGTGACCGTTGCCATCGACGTCGCCCAAAACGCGGCTCTTCCTTCCGGATACGAGGTGTTCATCGACGGCGGCCGCACGGCGACCGGCAAGGACGCGATCGAGTGGACGAAGCAGGTGCTCGACTACGGCGTCGCCACGATTCTTCCGACTTCGAAATCGACGGACGGCGCCAAGACGGGCTACGATCTGCCGCTGATCCGCCAAATTCGCGCTTTGACCGATGCGGACATCGTCGCATCGGGCGGCGCCGGCACGCTGGAGCACTTCGCCGAGGCGGCCGAAGCCGGCGCCACGGTGCTGCTGGCGGCGAGCGTGTTCCACTTCCATCTGATCGGCATTCCCGAACTGAAGAAGTTCCTGGCCGGGCGCGGTTTTCCCGTGCGACTCTGACGCGGCGTGTCAGAATTTTCCGCGGATGCCGATTTCGAAGGTGCGGCCTTCGCCCGCGAAGCATTCGTAGTAGTGGCGGGCGGTTTCGAAGTAGCGTTCGTCGAACAGGTTCCTCACGCCGAGCGTGAGGAACCATTCTTCGCCGCCGCCGAATTTTTTGAGCGGAATCGACGCATTCACGTCGAAAACGTGGCTTGGATTGAAATAGAGGTTGTCGTCCACGAACGCACCGCGCAGAGTGGCGTAGCTCTTGGAACGGAAACGGTATCCGCAGCCCACCACGACGTCCTCGATCCAATCCCAGCCGTGCAGCCGATACGACGTGTTGAACGTGGCCACGTGCCGTGGCGTCCGTTCGAAATCGTAGCCGGGGTCGTGCTTGCTTTTCGTTTCGTCGACGTAGAAATTGCAGGCGTACATCATCATCACGGTCCAATTTTCAGTGATGTCGCCCGAAAGGGACAATTCCAAGCCGCGCGAGCGGTTCCGGCCGTCGAAGTAGTAGTAGGTTTTGTTGTTCACCGCTTCCGCGACGGGCGTGTTCTCCTGCTCGATCTCGTAGCACGACGCGCTCAACCACAGCTTTTTCAGGGGGCGCAAGCGCAACCCGCCTTCGAGTTGGCGCGCCGTCCACGGATCCGTCGGCCGCGTTCCGTCGCTTGAAACGTAGCCGAGCGTCGGAGTGCGCGTTTCGGAGACGTTGCCGAAAAGCACCAGCCAGTCGAGCGGTTGCACGGTCAAACCCGCGCGCGGCGAGAACGCGCATTCCCGTGCTGCGCGGTAGCGTGTGCGGATTTGGGCGCCAGAACGGTCTTGCGACGTGACGGTGGCGGCTTCTTCCGCGAAGTAGTCGCAGCGCAATCCGCCAAGGAGCGTGAACCATCCCCATCCGACCGAGTCCTGCAAAGTCGCGCCATAGCGGGACGTGGGCGTGCCGAATCCGTTTGAACCGCTTCGGTAGTAGAAGTCCGGTTGTGCCATGAACTTGTTTTTGAATCCCCCCGGCAATTCCTCCAGATTCCAAATGGCGCGCGCGTACAGATTGTAGCTGCGGTCCTGGGATTCAGAACTGGAAAAGTTCGTCGTCTGGTATTTTTGCGCAGGATCGAGCCAGCGCCCCGTCGCGAAGTAGTTTTTCAGGCCATCGTCCTTTTCCGTGTAGGGTTCGCGCGTGTTCTGTTCCATGCGGGAATGGAGGAACGCGCCGCCGAATTTGAGCAGCCAATCGTCCGCGATCTGCCAATCGACGTAGGGGTGCACCATGATGCCGTCGTATTCGGAACGGTCGCCCCTGCGACAGGAGGATTCGCGCCAACGGTAGCCGCCGCCGGGCTTGCCGCGCCAAACCGGGATGCCGATGTAACTGGGCGCGTCGCTGTGGACGAACATGGATTTGACGCCGAACGTCACGTCGTCGTTCGGTTTGGCGACGAACGACGGAGCGGCGGCGTATTGTTCGCGCGGGCGCGCGCCGGACTGCGAACCAGTGTTGGCGTAGGCGGGCGAATGGAAATCGGCCGACACGGGAATGCGCACGGCGAGCCGGTCTTCGACCACGATCTGGTTCGCGTCCAACAGCGCGCGTTGCCGCCAGGTGTCGTTTCCGACGGACGTGTTTTCTTGCATCCGCGTTGTGCTTTCGTCGAAATTGGCGGTTTTGAGAGACATGCTGATGGCGCCGCCGGCGCCGTTGTTGTTTTGCTGGGCGCCGGCGCCGCCGGACAACGAAGCGATCGGCCCCTTGACGACGTCCACGCGGTCCATCATGAACGGATCCATGAAGAGACCCGCTCCGCGGCCGACGGGGACGACACCATCGAAGGCGGGCTCCGTGCCGCCCATGCCGCGCACGGAAAAGAGTCCGGGCTGCCGGACGAGGAGCGAAGTGCCGCCCGTTTCGATGCCGGGCACCCAGCGGAGGAGGTCGTTCATGTCCGTGGGGTTGCGTTCCCGGATGAAATCTTCCGTGAGCGAATCCACCACGACGGGGAGTTTTTCTGGCGGTTCGGAGGTGAAGGTGGCGCCGGAGACGGTTTCGGGACGGTATTTGGAGAGGGCGGCACCTTCGACGACGACGGTTCCGAGGTCGGCGGCGGCGACTTGGGGCGTGGCGTTGGTGTCCGCGTGCGCGGTGGCGGCGATGCC
>JAKSOX010000232.1 GCA_024405335.1 Kiritimatiellia bacterium | reverse complement strand
TCCTTCACGTCGCCGATGATGCCGCTCTGCAGGATGTCCGTGCAGCGGCGCATGGAGTTGAGCGAGCTGCCCTGGTTGCCCATCTGGACGATGACGCCGTTGTCCTTCGCCGTCTTGCCGAAGTAGTCGAGCTCCCACAGCGTGCGGACGAGCGGCTTCTGCACGTACACGTGGATGCCCTGCTTCATCGCGCCGATCGCGACGGGCGCGTGCACGTGGTCCGGCGTGGAGATCGTCATCGCCTGGATGTCGAGCTTCTTCGCGTCGTCCAGCAGCTTGCGGTAGTCGGAGTAGAACGGAATCTTCGCGAGGTCGACGCCAAGCGCCTTGAAGCCCTTGTCGTTCGCGATGAGGCCGAGCACGTCGCTGTCCGCGTCGCAAATGGCGACGAGTTCGGCCATGCCGCTCTGCACCATCGGCATCCAGTCCGAAAAGCCCTTGCCCCACGCACCGACGCACGCGAGACGGATCTTTCCGTTGCCCGCGCGGCCGATGCCGCAGCAACCGCCGAAACCCGCAAACGCCGCGGCGCCCGCGACACCCTTGATGAACCCTCTTCTGCTCGCCTTCATTTCAAGTTCTCCCTGTGAATGTTAATGCCTCTCGCCAAAATCGGCGCAAGTGACGTCTATGATACCACGCCGCCCACGATCTGGCAAGTGGGAATGTGCGGGAGTTTTTCCGGCGCGAACCGCGCTACGCCTTCACCGCCGGGGCGGGCGGCAGAACGCCGGTTTCGAGCAGCGTCCGGCAGGCCGCCTTCACTTCGACGTCGAAGGAACCGTTCACGATCCACTTGAGGTAGTTGCGTTCGTTGAGGAACAGATCCTTGAGCGGCGTGCCGCGCTTTTTGCCGAAATTGACGCACCACCGGCCGTTGGACCAGCGGATCATGCCCTGGCGGTCGAGGTTCAGCGGATCGTGCGGCGCGAGCCACTCGTCCATTTCCGCCGTGGTCCGAGGCAGGCCCTCGTATTTTTCGAGCTGCGCCTTCAGCACGTCCAGCGTCGCGCGCGTGTCCGCTTCGGCGCCGTGCGCGCCTTCGTGCGCGCGGCCGCAGTAGAACTTCACCGCGGAAGTCAGGTCGCGCGGCTCCATGCGGTGGTAGATGCGCTGCACGTCCACGTGCCGCCGCTGGGACGAAGCGAAATTCAGCCCCGCGCGCGCGAACTCCTCTTCGATGCACGGCACGTCGAAACGGTCGCAGTTGAAGCCCGACACGTCGCACCCCTCGAAGAACGCGGCGATTTCCTTGGCCTTGTCCGCGAACGTGGGGCAGTTCTTGACGATTTCGTCCGTGATGCCGTGGATGGCCGTGGTTTCCTTTGGAATCGGAATCGTGGGATTCAGGAGCCACGTCTTCATCGTCTCCGTGCCGTCCACGTCCACCTTGAGCGCGGCCAGTTCGATGATGCGGTCCATCCGCGGATTGACGCCCGTGGATTCGATGTCGAACACCACCAACGGCCTGTCGAGTTCCAGTTTCATGCCCCGCCCTCCCGGTTGCGTCACGCGAAAAGCCACGTGGAAAGATAGCGCTCGCCCGTGTCCGGCAGAAGCGCCACGATCGTCTTGCCCGCCCATTCCGGCTTCTTCGACATTTCCAGCGCCGCCCACAGCGCCGCGCCGGACGAAATGCCCACCAGCAGGCCTTCCCGCGCCGCGGCCGCGCGCGCGGCCGCGCCGGCGTTTTCGGCCGAAACCGCCGCCACCTCGTCGATCAGCGAGCGGTCCAGCACGGCCGGCACGAAGTTCGCGCCGATGCCCTGCAGCTTGTGCGGACCCGCCACGCCCTTGGACAACAGCGGCGACTCGTCCGGCTCGACGGCCACGATTTTCACCGCGGGGTTCTTTTCCTTGAGATAGCGGGCCGTTCCGGTCAAAGTGCCGCCCGTCCCCACGCCGGCCACGAACGCGTCCACGCGCCCGTCCGCGTCCGCCCAGATTTCGGGTCCCGTGCCCTCGTAGTGCGCGGGCGCGTTGGCGGGATTCTCGAACTGCTGGGGGATGAAGCCGCCGCGCTCTTCCTTGATTTTCAGCGCCGCGTCGATGGCGCCCTTCATGCCGTCCGCGCCGGGCGTGAGCACCACCTCGGCGCCGTACGCCTTCGCGAGGCGCTGGCGCTCGACGCTCATCGTGTCCGGCATCGTGAGCACCAGATGGTAGCCCCTCACCGCGGCGACGAGCGCGAGCCCGACGCCCGTGTTGCCGCTCGTCGGCTCGATGATCGTGCCGCCGGGCTTCAGCGCGCCGTCGCGTTCCGCCGCCGCCACCATGGCGACCGCCACGCGGTCCTTGGCGCTGCCGCCGGGGTTGAAGCTCTCGACCTTCGCGAGCACGCGCGCCCCGCCCGCGTTGAGCTTCCCCGAAATCTCCACGAGCGGCGTCGCGCCCACGCGCTCCAAAATCGTTTTGGCTACGTTTTCCATGGTCGCAATTATACCACGTCACGCGCGGTATTCCGCGCACGACGTGGGCGTTTCCCACAACTTCACGGAATGGATTTTCGCGCGGGCCGAAAGCAATCCGAACACATGGCGGGCGAGGTTCTCCGCCGTGGTGCGGAATTCGAGCGGCACGGTGCGCAGGCCGTTGCGCTCGAGCACTTCGGCCACGGACTTTTCGACGGCGCTCCGCGCGTCGTACATGAACGCATGGTCGAAGCGGTCCGCGACCTCCTCTTCCACGAGCGCCTTGAGTTCCTTGAAGTCGATCACCATGTCGGAACCGGGATCCGCCTCCTCGACCGTCACCGCCAAGCGGTAGGTGTGGCCGTGGAGATTGCGGCATTTGCCCGGATGGCCCGTGAGCAGATGCGCGGCGTCGAACGTGATTTCCTTGGTGACGAGGCGCATCAGAAATAACCGCCCTTGTCGATGATTTCGGAAATGGTGTCGCCCTGGCGCACCCAGCTGAAGATGTCCACCTCGTTGCGCTCGATGCCCTCGGCGCGGAGCAGCACGTCGTAGGCGATTTCGCGCGGAATGCACAGCACCCCGTCGATGTCGCCGAAGATGATGTCGCCGGGCCTGACCGTCACCTTGCCGA
>JAKSOX010000231.1 GCA_024405335.1 Kiritimatiellia bacterium | reverse complement strand
TTGATTTCCTGGTTCGGCTTGGGCGGCACGTAGCCGTGCTGCGATCCCTGCACCCACAGAATCGACTTCCTGGTGGGGATCGCGTTGTAGAACGCCGCCAGGCCGGACGGCGGACAGCAGTAGTCGCCGATGCCGGCGCGCGTCACTTCCACTGGGCATTTCGCGCGCTTCGCGTGGTTCACCGCGTCGAAATACTCCAGACCGGGCACGTAGGGCAAATGCCAATCGCCGCGCACGCGGCCGTGTTCGCCCGCCCCGAGGTCGCAACCCCAGGTGATGCAGGGCCGCGCCACCGTGACGCCGTCCACCAGATGCATCGCCCACGCAGTCTGCAATCCGCCCTGGCTGCCGCCCTCCACCACGAACGTCTTGCCGTCCCATTCGGGCAGCGTCTTCGCCCATTCGCACGCGCGCATCAGCCGCAGCGCCATCTGGTTGAAGTAGGCGTTTTCCGGCTCGGCGTTCTCGAACGGCGAAAACGCGTAGTTGTGCTTGAGCGTGCCCACCGCGTCGTTGAACTGCGTGTAGTAGTCTTCGTCGCGCAGCAAGTCGAACCCGTGCGCGTTCACGTCGAAGGTGATTTCGTCGTCCCGCTGGATCCAGCGGTGCGGGCCCACGGTCCACGTCTCCGCGGGGCTGTAGCCCTGGAAGAACATCTTCACGGGATGCTTGCCGGGCTTCTTCGGGATCGACAGGTAGCCGGTGACGGGCCGCGGCCCCGCGCAGGCGATCTTCACGGCCCACGTGGTGCAGTTGGTGTTGACGTCCGGACGATCCGCCGGAACGGGCTTGCGCTCGAGCAGCTTCATCGGCACGGACGCGAGGAACGCCTTTTGGCGCGCCCAGTACGCGTCGAAGTCTGCCGGCTCCGCGGTGGCCTTTCCGATCGCGTCCACGCCGAAACCGGCGCCGCCGTCGAAGAACGCGCGCCAATGGACGCGCCGCCCGCGCGCGTCCACGATCTCCGCCTGCAGCCGCGCGAAGCCCGGCCGCTTGAGCGTCGCCCGTTTCACGAGCACGTCGTTCGTCGCGCCGTCCGCCGCGAGCGGCGCGATTCCCTCTTCGTGCAGACCGTCGTCCGTGTCGAGGCGCCATTTGAGCCGCCACGTTCCCGCGGGCAGCGCGCCTTCGCGGCGCACCGTGATCACGGCCGTTTCGCCCACGCTGTAGTTCACGGGATCGGGCTGGTCGGTGTCGCCCTTCAGGAGCACGCCGTCGAACGCGGGGTCGTCCTTGCTCGTCCAGCCGCGGAAGTCCGCGAAATCCATGTACTGCGTCCAGTCCTCGGGCGAGAGCGCGTGGCCGCCGGGACGGCAGTGGTAGTGCACCTTGAGCGGATCGTACCAGGCGCGGGAAGCGAGGCGCAGCGCGTACTCTTCGCCCTGCGGACCGGCCCAGTAGTCCTCGGCGCCGCTGCCCACCGCGACGCAGCGCGGCGCCATTAGCGCGATGAGCTGGTGGTTGTCGAACGGCAGTTCCAGGTCCTTGCCCGCCCAGCGCGTCGCGTAGTTCGGCGCGAACCAATACGGGAAGCTGCGCACGATGTCCGCGATTTTTTCGGAACCTGGAATGTCCAAGCTGTTCATGCGCGCGCCGGAATTGCCGCTGCCGTTGGAAATCGCCATCGCGAAGCGCTTGTCCGTCGCGCCGGCCCAAAGCGCCGTTTTGCCGCCGCGCGAATGCCCGATCACCGCCACCTTGGAGGCGTCGATGCGCTTCTCGGTGCCGATCCAGTCGAGCACGCGGCTCGCCGCGAGCGCCCAGGCGGAAATCGCGCCCCAGCCGTCCGGCGAACGCGCGATGCCGTCGAAAGACGACTTCTCGTCCGGAAACACGGAATGGTGCCAGAACATGGCCACGGCGTAGCCGCGCGCGAGCACGTTCGTGACGGGGATGCGCGGGAACGGCTGCTTGAGCTGGCCGTACACGCCGGGGTCGCCGAGGTCGCCTTTCACCCCGTCCACTGGACGGAGCGAGATGAACACGAAGGCGGGAACGGGCTTTTTGCGGTCCGGCGCCAGCACCACGCAGTTGAAATTCGTCTCGCCCCGCGGCGTCATCGTGTTCAGGCGCACCACCTTTCGGACCGCGCCAATGGACGGCAGCGCCGTTTCCTCCACGACTTCGGCCTTGGGCCTGAAACCGGGAAACGCAGGCCGCCGCCCGAACACGTTCTCCTCGAACATGGCGAGCGTCTTCGCCCGGTCGCCCAAAAAGCACGGCACTGCCGTCGGTTCAACCGCCCCCGCGCCAAGCGCCATCAGCGCCGCGCACGTCGCAAACAGAATTGTTTTCATGCGGCGATTATACCACGTCGGCGCAAAAAACGGGAGAACGAGAATCCAACCTCACGGGAAACGTGGTAAAATGCCGGCCATGAAACGTCTGGTCATTCTGCTTGCCGTCTGGGCGAATTGCGTCATGGCGGCGACGCCCACGAACGCCGTGCGAACGGCGCGCATCGGCGCGTTCGATCCCAAGCGCGACCACTCGACGAACGTGCGCACGCAAGGCACCGTGGTGGACGTCTTTTCCGACGACCTCGACCCCATGTACGACGTGCTGATGCTCAAAGACGAATCCGCCATGCTTCCGGTTTTCGTGCCGCGCACGGACGGCGAAGAAGCCGGCGTCCGCGCCGACTGGTTGGACGCGGAAGTTTCCGTGGAAGGCGTCTACGAAAACCACATCGAGGGCGAACGCCCGTTCACGGAACCTTTCATCTGCGCGCCGTCGGCCGAATGCGTGCGCGTGGTGTCGCCCGCTCCCGCGCCGTTCGCGGTGCCCGAACTCGTGCTGCCCGGCCAATACACGCGCGCGGAAGAGGTGCTGCGGCTCGGCCGCCGCCGCGTTTCCGGCGAAGTGATCGCCGCATGGAACGGCAACCGGCTGCTCATCCGCGCCGACGTCGCAAACGACGCGAAAAACGTCCACGGCGGCGCACCCGCACGCATCCGGCACCACGTGGGCGTGGATTTGCGCGGCACCGCCGAATTGCCGCCCGCCGGCACGCGCGTCACCGTGGACGGCTACCCCGTGACGGACGTGTTCCTCAA
>JAKSOX010000230.1 GCA_024405335.1 Kiritimatiellia bacterium | reverse complement strand
TCCATGACCCGTTCCTTTCGTTGAAAAACCAAACCGCCGCCGCGAAACGGCGGCATGGCTGGGAATGTTATCAAATCCCGCGCCTCCAGGTCAAGGCGCAACCTCGGCTCCTGGCGAGAAAAACGCGAAAGAATTTCACGCTGTGAAAGAGGCAATTGCAAGACGTCGGTCCTTGCGGTCACGCGGGATGCGCGACCCTGCCGGCCGATCCAGACGGATTGCGATCACCTTGTTTCGTCACTCCGATCGGGCGGAACGCGGCGTTGCTTCACTTGAAGTGCTCTTCGATTTCTTCCAGCGTCTTGCCCTTCGTTTCGGGCATGAAGAAGGCGGCCGTGGCGAAATACACCGCAGTGCACGCCGCGAAGACGACGAAAAGCCAGCCGTAGCCCACGGCGTCGCGCAATGGCAGCATCGTCGCCTGCAAACCGAACGACACGCCCTGGTTCGCCAAAAGCGCCACGCTCATGCCCACCGCGCGGATGCGGTTCGGCATGAGTTCCGTGAGCGCGAGCCACACGCACACGCCCGGCCCCACCGCGAACGCCGCGATGAAAAGCGTCAGAAAACCCGCCACCGCCCAACCCGTCGCCAGCGACGGCTGGAGCCATCCCCACTGGATGCCGAGGAAAACGGCGCCCGTTCCGAGCGAACCGGCGATGATGCCGAGCGTGCCCGCCTCCAGCAGGAACTTGCGTCCCTTGCGGTCCACCAGCACGCACGCGAGCGCGGTCATCGCCAGCATCACGAACTTGAAAACGGTGTCCGCGCAATTCGCGAATTTGCCGACGAGTCCGGACTGCTGGAAAATCATCACGGAGTAGGCCAGCACGCCGTTGACGCCGGTGGTTTGGTTGCACACGAGGATGACGAACGCGATCAGGAACGGAGCCACGTATTTCTTCTGCAGCAGCGAATCCTTGGGCGTCGTCGCAAGCGCCTGCTTCCGCGCCGCCTCCGCCGCGTCCGCCGCAATCATTTCGTCCAGCACGCGGCGGGCCTTTTCCTCGCCGTTGTTCGCCGCGAGCGCGGCAAGCGCCTCGTCCTTGCGGCCGCGGCGGTAGAGCCAGCGCGGCGATTCCTTGAGCGGCAGCAGGCCGAACAGGAGCAGCACCGCCGGCACGCTTTCCGTGAGAAACACCGTTTTCCACGCGAGGAACTTCTTCGCCACGTCGAGCGTCGCGTCGTCCGCCGCGCCGATGGCGTTGGCGATCACGAGCCCCGTGACGCCGGAAATCATGATGCCCGCGATGAGCAGCAGCTGGAAAAAGGCCGTGCCCTTGCCGCGCGATTCGGCGTCCAGGCACTCGGCGAGGTACATCGGCGAAACGACGCCGAGCACGCCCATGCCCGCGCCGAACGTGAGCTGGCCGGCGAGCATGGTCCAGTAATGGCCGCCCGAAAGGCAAATGACCGGACCGCCGCACGCGAACACGAGCGCGGAAAGGAGCAGCGTCTTCTTCCGCCCGATCCAGTCGCTCAGCGGACCGGCCAGAAACGAAGACGCCACCGCGCCGAACATGCACGCCGCCACCAGCCGGGAAAGTTCCCCGCTCGTGAACGACGGGCACGTCGCCTTGACGTACGGCAACGCCACCGCCATCGCGGCCGCGCCGCCCAGTCCGTAGAGGACGCCAGAAAATCCGACCACCCCCACGAGGTAGGCCGCGTACCGTTTGACGCGCGTCGCCGTTTCCATGTCACTTCATGCTCCCGAGCAGTTCGAGCTGTCCCTTGATCAGATCGTCCGCGACGCTGGGCCCGAACGGCGAGGTCGCCGATTCGTAGCCGCCCTCCTTGTAGGCGTCGGAGAACGGGAAATAGCCCTGCGAACCGTTGGTGAGGCAGGTTGGCACCGTGAACGCGAACGGCGAATTCTTCTTCACCGCCTTGCCGATGTCGTTGAACGGTTCGCCCGGGAAGCCGGCGAACGCCACCTCGCCGACGGCCACCGCCGAGAGGTTGAGGTCGAAGAAGTCCGGCCCGTTTTCGAGCGCGAGCATGCGCCCGGCGCGCGCCACTTCGGTGGTGAGTTCCATGCCCTTGAACGGGATTTCGTCGTCCTTTCCGGCCTCGTGGAGCGCCCAGTATTTCCTGGCCGTGGCGAGTTCCTCGGCGGTGGGGCGCTGCGAAGGCACGCGCACGGCCTTCACGGCGCAACGCACCTTGCCTTCCGGCAGCGGCGCGCACTTGAGCCACTTCGCGAGCGCCGCGCCGGCGACCACGTTCGCCATGTGCAGGGCGTGGTCGTAGCCGCGGTACACGTCGTCGAAATCGTTGTGCATGCCGTTGAGTTCGCCCGGCTTCGGGTCCACGCACACGTGGTTCACGTCGCCCTGCGTGCCGTTCAGGAAGATGCAGTGCGCTTCGCCGCCCGTGGCGCGCTCGAACACGCGGCGCGTCATGCCCGGCCAGTCGGCGGAGATCGTTTCGCCGCCCACCACGTCGGGGTGCGTCTGGAAGGAAACCACCGCCACGGGCTTGCCGCCTTCGCGGTCCGCGCGCAACAGCAGCACCTCTTCGTCCGGCGGATTGCCGGCGGGGCGGACGATGTTCGGATTGCCCACGCCCGGGTTCGTGAGCGTTTTGCCGTCCTTCATCAAATAGCGGCGGCCGAAGGAAATGCGCTTGGCCTCCGTGCGCGCGCAGGAAAGTTTTGCGGGCTTGAGGTCGGCGAGCGCGAGGCGCGACACGTCGGCCATGCGCGTGATGCAGTGCTCGATGTAGAGGTCGTCCAGCTTGCGCGCGGGCGAATCCATCACGGGGTTCTCGCCCGGCGAACCGACGCCGAACGGATGCAGTTCGCCGCCCGTGTGGGTGTGGGACGCGTGCACGTAGAGGTTTTCCGGCTTGAGCCCGGTGACCGCGCCGACGGCCTCCTTCATGCGCGCGACGACCTTGTCGTGCACGGCTTCGGTGTCGATCTGGTAGACGATCGCGCTCGTGTCGCCGTCCGAAAACGCGACCGCCGTGATCTCCAGCGGATCGAGGATTTCCTTGGCGTTGCGCTGCTGGTAATACCCGGGCATGTCCACGCCCAACGGCGGCGTGACGTCCACGCG
>JAKSOX010000023.1 GCA_024405335.1 Kiritimatiellia bacterium | reverse complement strand
TCGCCGGCACGCAGATGGCCGGCATCGCGACCGAGCTCATGCTCGGCAAGACGGTCAAGGATCTCGGCCTCGACAAGAAGAAGGTCATTCCGTACTACGGCGTGAAGGAAGCCGTGATGCCGTTCGAGAAGTTCCCGGAAGTCGACCCCGTGCTCGGGCCGGAAATGCGCTCCACCGGCGAAGTGCTCGGGTTGGCGGACACGTTCGGGCTCGCGTATTTCAAGAGCCAGGAGGCGGCGGGGTCGCCGTTGCCGATCCAGCCCGGCCAGGTGCTGGTGTCGCTTTCCGAGAAGGCGGAAGACGCCGCCGCGGCCGTCGCGAAGCTCGCGAACCTCGGTTTCCGCGTGATCGCCACCGAAGGCACGGCCAAGTGGCTCAACGAGCGCGGCGTCTCCGCGGAGACGATCGCCAAAATCGGCGAGGGTCGTCCGGACGTTCTGGACGCGATCAAAAACCGCGAGGTGTCGCTCGTCATCAACACGCCGTCCGGTCGGCGCGACGCGCGCGCGGACGATTGCCGCATCCGCCAGGCCGCGATCAAATACCGCGTGCCGTACCTCACCACGTTGGCGGCCGCAAGCGCGGCGGCGGAAGGCATCAAGGCGGCGCGCGACGGCAAGGGCGAAGTGCGCAGCTTGCAGAGCTACCACGCGGCCATCGAGAATTGATCCGGCCTTGGCGCCGGGAGAGGCAAAAGGAGAACGGAATGATGGAAATATGCGACGACGTCGTCTACGTGGGCGTGAACGACCACGACGTCGACCTTTTCGAAGGCCAGTACGTGGTGCCGCTCGGAATGGCCTACAACAGCTATCTGGTCAAGGACGCGAAGACGGCGGTGATGGACACCGTCGACGCCCGCTTTTGCGACGAGTGGCTGGGGAACGTGGCCGCGGCGCTCGGCGGCGGCGCACCCGACTACCTGGTGGTCCACCACATGGAGCCGGACCATTCCGCCTGCATCGCCAAGGCGCTCGAACGTTTTCCGTCCGCGACGGTGGTGGCGAGCGCCCAGGCGTTCAAGTTCATGGAGCAGTTCTTCGGCCCCGGCGTGGCCCCCAACCGGCTCGTGGTCAAGGAAGGCGACGTGCTCGATTTGGGCAGGCACAAGCTCGCGTTCGTGTCCGCGCCGATGGTGCATTGGCCCGAGGTGATGGTTTCCTACGACCCGACGGAGAAAATCTTGTTCTCCGCCGACGGTTTCGGCAAGTTCGGCGCCAACGACGTCGAAGATCCAGAAGGGTGGGATTGCGAAGCGCGCCGCTACTACGTCGGCATCGTGGGCAAGTACGGTCCGCAGGTCCAGGCGCTGCTCAAAAAGGCCGCGGGCCTCCAGATCGAAACGGTTTGCCCGTTGCACGGTCCCGTTCTCAAAGGCGAAGCCGTCGCGCACGCCGTCAAGCAGTACGCCACGTGGTCCGGCTACGAAGTCGAATCTCCCGGCGTCTGCATCGCCTACACGAGCGTGTACGGCCACACGAAAGCGGCGGCGTTGCTGCTCAAGGAGGAACTGCTCAATGCGGGATGCCCAAAAGTGGCGATTTCCGATCTCGCGCGCGACGACATGCCCGAGACGGTCGAGGACGCGTTCCGCTACGGCAAGCTCGTGCTGGCGACCACCACCTACAACAACGACGTGTTCCCGTTCATGCACGCCTTCATCCACCATCTGGTCGAGCGCAACTACCAGAAGCGGACGGTCGGTTTCATCGAAAACGGAACCTGGGCGCCCAACGCCGCCAAAACGATGAAAGGCATGCTCGCCGGCTTGAAGGACGTCGCCTTCGCCGAACCCGTCGTCACGGTCAAATCCGCGTTGACCGACGAAAGCCGTTCGCAAATCGCCGCGCTCGCCAAGGCGTTGGCGTGACCGTTCCGCAATTTCGCCACCAGAAAACGAAAAGGAGTCCGACATGGCCGCACCAGAAAAGAAAGACAAACTGCGTCAGCTCGAAGTACGCCGCCAAATCCAACGCACGTTGCTGATGAAGGAAATCGTGACGACGGTCTGCATCGTCGCGTTGGCGGGCGCCATTCTCGTGGGCGGGTGGTTCGTCTACAAGAACTACCAGGAAGGCAAACGGCGCGAAGCGGCCCAGGCGGCGCTCATGGAGCAGATGCGCCAGCAGGAACGGTTGAAGGAAAAGGAAATGGAACTCGAGCGCGCGTCCCAGCGCCGCGCCGAGGCGCGCGCCGCCAAGGAAAAGAAGGAGGCCGCGGAAAAGGCCGAACGCGCGAAGCAGGAGGAGAAAAAGGCCGCAGAAAAAGCCAAGCTCGACCGCAAGCTCGCCTACAAGGCGCTGGGGAGTCGTCTCCACGGTTGCCGCGCGGCGCACGCCGCGAACCTCCCGGATCTGCGTTTGGGCAAGAAAGTGCAGGCCGAGACCGTGAGCCACGTGTTTCTCGCGGGCGGTTCGGCGGCGTATTCGGTTTACGAAGTGACGCGTTATCCCGAGCAGGACAAGAAGCCGATGCGCGTCCAACTGCTGGATCCCGAAGGCGCCGAAGCGGAAGACGTGTCCTTGGAAGATTTCGGCAAGCTCGTTTCCGGCACGTCGTATTTGCTCATGCAGGACGTCCGCGTGGCGTTCATGCCGGCCGGCGGCGTCCGCGCGACCGAACGGCGTGTGGCGGTGCCTGCCGAAGGAACGCCGTTCGATCCGGCGGCGTCCGAGTTCGGCCTGATCGAAGAGGTGGCGGACAAGCTGGGCTTGCGCTCGCCGGAAATCGCCTACGAGATTTCCTTCGCGGCCAAGAACGCGCGCCGTCCGGACGAATACGTGAAAATCGGCGAAATTCCCTACGGCCGTTCGCTCAAGCGCGACGACGTCCGCAAGAAACTGCGCGACGCGATGAAGGCCGAAAACCGGGGCAAGGCCGTTTCCATGGACGACGTGGACGACGAGCTCAAAACCGGCCGGCTGGTCGTCAAGCTCCGCAAGTGACGGCTCGGAACAAACCACGGGAGGACGAACAATGACGCCATTTCTCGAAAGCATCTGCGCGATTTGCGAAATCAACGGCGCGAGCGACGTGCATCTGACCACCGGCCAGCCGCCGCGTTTCCGCGAGCACGGCCAGCTGGTGGTGCGGCCCGAATTCCCCGATCCGATGCCGTCGCAGGACGTCGACGAAGCCGCGATGGAACTGGGCCTTTCGACGCTTCCGATCGGCTGTCCGGACGGCACGGAGCGCGTGCGCGCGACGCTCATGAAGAAGGGTTCGCTGGACGGCGCCGTGTCCTCCGCAGACGGTTCCCGCTACCGTTTCAACATCTACCGCGAGTCGTCGAAAACGGCGGTGGCGCTCCGCCGCCTCGATTCGACGTTCAAGACGCTCGAAGATCTGTGCCTGCCCGAAAACCTGGCCGATTTCTGCAACTACACGGACGGCCTCGTGATCGTCACGGGCCCGACGGGTTCCGGCAAGTCCACGACGCTGGCGACGCTGATCCACACGATCAACGCCACGCGCGCGTGCCACATCATCACCATCGAAGACCCCGTGGAATTCATCCACGAGTCTGAAAAGGCGCTCGTGCACCAGCGGCAGGTCGGACGCGACGCCGAATCGTTCAACGCCGCGCTGATCGACGCCTTGCGCCAGGATCCGGACGTGATTCTCGTGGGCGAAATCCGCGATTTGGGCACGGTGCGCACCGCGCTCCGCGCGGCCGAAACGGGCCATCTCGTGTTCTGCACGCTCCACGCGGGCGATTGCGTCGGCGCCGTCGAGCGTTTCGTTTCGGTGTTCCCGCCCGAAGAGCAAACCGGCGTGCGCCGCCAGTTCGCGATGGCCTTGAAGGGCATCGTGGCGCAGCATCTGGTGCTTTCCAGCGACGGTTCGTCGCGCTACGCGGTTCCCGAAGTGATGGTGAACACGCCGGCCGTCGCGAACCTCATCGCCACGGGTCGCACGGCGCTCATTTCGTCTTCGATCGAAACGGGAACGGACGCCGGCATGCGTTCGCTCGAAGAGTCTTTGGCCGAGCTCGTGCTCAACGAATGCATCGACGAAGAATTGGCGTATTCGATGGCGCACAGCCAGGAAACCCTGCAGCGGCGGCTTGAAGAAGCCGTTGGCGACGAACTGGATTGACGGAGGGTTCTCGAATCGTGGCCGGAATACGCTCCCGCTGGACAGAGACGCTGACGTCGTTGCCGTCGTTCATCTGGTTGACGTTGTTTTTCGTCGTTCCCACGCTGATCGTGCTCGGCATCGCGTTCCACGCGCCAAGCGCGGACGGCGGCATCGCGCCGGGCTTCACCGTGTCCACCTGGCGGACGATTTCGAATCCGAACTATCCCGCCATCGTGTGGCGCACCATTTGGATTTCGGCGGCCACCACGGCGATTTGCATTCTGCTGTCGCTGCCGTGCGCCTACGCCATCGCGCGCATGCACTTCCGGTGGCGCGCGGCCATCGCGGGGCTCATCATGCTGCCGTTCTGGACGAGTTTCATCGTGCGCGTGTTCGCCTGGCGCACGTTGCTCAATCCCGAAGGGTTCCTCCAGCATTTTCTCGTGGCGTCGGGGCTCATGTCGCCGAATGCGTCGCTCAACTACAATTCCGGCGCCATTCTCGTGGTGAGCGTGTACAGCTTCCTGCCGTTCGCGATCATGCCGATCTACACGGCGGCGGAGAAGTTCGACTTCTCGCTGCTCGAAGCGGCGCGCGACCTGGGGGCCCGCAGCTTCTTCGCGTTCCGCAAAATCTTTTTGCCGGGCGTGCGGCGCGGCGTCATTTCGGCCGTGCTCATGGTGTTCATCCCTGCCATCGGCTCCTACGTGATTCCCGATCTCGTGGGCGGACGCGATTCGGAGCTCATCGGCAACAAGATCTACCAGCGCACGTTTCCGGACCGCAACCTGCCGCACGCGTCCGCGTTGGCCACGATCACCGGTTTGTCCGTGCTGGTGCCGCTGGCGTTCGTGGCGTGGTGGGTGAAGCGCCAGGACGCCCGCGAAGCGAAACGCCTCGCCGAGGCCACGGCCCGCAAGCTTTCGGGGGGGGCGGCGTGAAAAAGTCGAAATTCTGCCTCGTCGTGCTCGCGCTGGTGATGGCGTTCCTCTACCTGCCCATCGTGGTGCTGGTGGCGAACAGCTTCAACTTGTCCAAGTACGGCGGCGAATGGGCGGGGTTCACGTTCAAGTGGTACGCGGCGCTGTTCTCGCCGAACAACCGCGAAATCTGGACGGCGTTCGAACGCTCGCTTGTCATCGCCGCTCTGGCGACGCTCGCGTCCTGCGTGATCGGCACCACCGCCGCGATGGCGCTGCACCGCTGGAAAGGGCGCTTGCAGACCATCCACTACGGGCTCATCTACACGCCGCTCGTGATGCCGGAAATCCTGATGGGCATTTCGCTCTTGATGATGTTCACGTCCGTCGGCGTGGGCTGCGGCATGTTCACCATCTTCATCGCGCACGTCACGTTTTGCGTGTCGTATGTGACGATGACCGTGCTGGCGCGCCTGCAGGACTTCGACGAGCGTGTCATCGAGGCCGCCTACGACTTGGGCGCCGGTCCCTGGTACGCCTTTTTCAAGGTGGAGCTTCCGATTCTGCTGCCGGGCATAATTGCCGGCGGACTGCTGGCGTTCACGCTTTCCATCGACGACTTCGTGATTACGTTCTTCGTGACCGGGCCCGGCTCCGACACGCTGCCGCTCAAAATCTATTCCATGATCAAGCATTCGCGCCAGATGCCCGTCATCAACTCGCTCTCGACGCTGATGCTCGTGTTCACCTGCGCGCTCGTGGGCGCGTCGCGGCTCGTGTCGAACCGCCGCCGTCGCCACCTGCCGAAACCGCACAAATGAGGTCTTCCGCCATGAACAAGAACATCGTCTGCATCGGAGCTGGATACATCGGCGGACCCACGATGGCCGTGATCGCACAGCGCAATCCCGACCGGAAGGTCGTCGTGTGCGACATCAACGAAGCGCGCATTGCCGCCTGGAATTCCGACAATCTTCCCATCTACGAGCCGGGTCTGGAGGAAATCGTCAAAGAGGTTCGCGGAAAAAACCTTTTCTTCACCACCGACATCGCCGGCGCGATCCGCGAATGCGACGTCGTGTTCGTGGGCGTGAACACCCCCACGAAGATGTTCGGCCGCGGCGCGGGCCGCGCGAGCGACCTCCAGTACTGGGAGGCGACGGCGCGCGAAATCGCCAAATACGCCAACGGCGACAAAATCGTGATCGAGAAGTCCACGCTGCCCGTGCGCACCGCCGCCGCGATGGAGGCGATTCTTTCCACGCACGAGGAACACGATTTCCAGGTGCTTTCCAATCCCGAGTTTCTCGCCGAGGGCACGGCGATCCGCGACCTCCAGGAGCCGGACCGCGTTCTGATTGGCGGCCCGGACACCCCGAAAGGCAAGGCCGCCGTCGCGGAGCTGGTGGAAATCTACGCGGCCTGGGTGCCGCGCGAACGCATCCTCACCACCAACGTCTGGAGCGCGGAACTGACGAAGCTCGCCGCCAACGCCATGCTCGCGCAGCGCATTTCGAGCGTCAACGCGCTGGCGGGATTGTGCGAAGCGACCGGCGCCGACGTCGACGAAGTCGCCCGCGTCGTCGGCGCGGATTCTCGTCTGGGGCCGAAGTTCCTCAAGGCGGGTCCAGGTTTCGGCGGCAGTTGCTTCAAGAAAGACGTGCTCAATCTCGTGTATTTGTGCGAGACGTTCGGGCTGCACACGGCCGCCGAGTATTGGATGGGCGTCGTCAAGATGAACGAACACCAGCAACAGCGCATCGTGTCGCGGCTGTTTTCCGAAATGTTCAACACGCTCGCCAACAAGCGCATCGCCATCTTTGGCTTCGCGTTCAAGGCGAACACGGGCGACACGCGCGAAACGCCAGCCGCCACCGTGTGCGAACTGCTCGCGGAGGAACATGCGCGTCTCGTGGTCACGGATCCCAAGGCGCTCGAAAACGCCAAAGTCGATTTGGCCGGTTTGGAAGGCGTTTCGTTCGAGACGGATCCCTACCGGGCCGCCGAAGGCGCGGACGCCGTTTTGCTGATGACGGACTGGGCCGAATACCCCAAGCTCGACTGGCGCCGCGTTTTCGCCGCCATGCGCCAGCCGGCTCTGCTGTTCGACACGCGCAATTGCCTCGACCGCGCCGAAATGCGCGCCATCGGCTTCAAGACGCTCAACGTGGGCAAGTGAGTCCGCGCATGGTGACGGCCGCGCTCGCATTGCTTCCGTTTCTTTTCGCGTTGTCCGCGTTTTTCTCCGGATCCGAAACGGTGCTTTTTTCGCTCACCGGCGCCCAGCGCGCGCGCATCCGCGCCAAAAGCGCCGCCGCCGACCGGGCGATCGCGCGTTGCGTGGACGATTCGGCGATGCTCCTGTCCACGCTGCTCGTGGGCAACACTTTCGTCAATTTCGCGATCGCCACGCTGGGCTACGCGCTTTTCGACGCATGGATCGACGGCGGCGGCTGGATCGCCGTGCCGACGATGACGGTGTCGTTGCTGCTCTTCGGCGAAATCACCCCGAAGCGCATTGCCTTGCGCCACGCCGAGGCGTTGGCGCCGACTTGCGCGCGGCTGCTGCTCTTCTGGCGCGCGCTGCTCTCGCCGTTCAACGTCGCGTTCCGCTTTTCCACGCGCGCGTTCGCGCCCATGCTCGCCCGCGAACGTCGCGCCCTGTCCGACGCGGAACTCGTTTCCGTCGTGAACGCCGCCGCCGACCGCGGCGAGTTCGCCGCCGACGACGCCGAAATGATCGCCGGAGTGCTGCGGCTTTCCGAACTGCACGCGAACGACGAAATGACGCCGCGCGTGGACGTGGAAGGGGACGATTCCGACCGCCCGGCGGCGGATCGCGCCGCGACGCGAGCCAACGCCCGCCATTCGCGCCTGCTCGTCTACCGCCGCTCGCCGGACGCCGTGGAGGGCGTTCTGGACGTGGCGTCCGGCAAGGTGGAGGACGCCTTGTTCGTGCCCGAACAGATCGCGCTCGACGATCTGCTCGTGGTGTTCCGCAAAAGCGGAAAAACGCTGGCCGTGGTGACGGACGAATACGGCGGCACCGCCGGCGTCATCACCTTGAACGACGTGCTGGAAATCATTTTCGGGCCCAAGGTGTTCGGCTCGTTCAAGGCCGAGCCCGCGCTCGTGCGCGAAGGTCCGCGCACGTGGCTGGCGGAAGGGAACGTCAGTTTGGACGAAATCAACCGCGAACTCGGCGTCGAACTGGAGGCAGAAGACGCCGACCGCCTCGCGGGATGGGTGGCTTTCCACGCCGAACGCATCCCGAACGTCGGACAGTCCGTGGAGGCGGACGGCTGCCGCGCCACGGTCGTCAAGCGCCGTCGCCGCCGGGTGACGTCGGTGCGGCTGGAAGTGTTCGCCTACCCCGTCGCCGATTCGGATGAAGAACTCCTCGCCGAAACAGACGACGCCGTCGAAAAAACCGAGGAGGACAATCAATGACCGCGCTGTTGTTGTCCTTGGGACTGGGGCTTTCGCTGTCGCTTGCGGGATTTTGTGCTGGCGCGGAGACGGGGTTCACCTCCTTGAGCCGCGGACGCGTGCTGCACATGGCGCGCGCTGGCAGCCGTGCGGCGAAGCGTTTGCAGGATGCGGTTTCCGCGATTCCCCGCACGCTCACCGCGCTCCTGGTGGGAAACAACGTGGGCAGCGTGAGTTTTTCCGCCTGCTCCGCCGCCTTGGCCGCGCGCGCGTTTCCCGATTCCGCCGCCGCCCAGGCCGTGTGGGGCTTTTGCGCGGCGACGGCGATTCTGTATCTGGGGGAGTTCGTGCCGAAACTTGTTTGCTCCGCCAGGCCGTTGCGGCGCATGCTGGCGTTGGCCGGCGCGTGGCGCGCGTTTTCGGTTGCGTTTGCGCCGCTGACGACATTGGCGACGTGGCTCACGAATCTGTTTTCGCCGGCGTCCGTGAAGCGCGAACCAGTCACGGCGCAGGAAGTGCTGCGCATCCTGCGCGACCGCAAGGACGGCGTGCGGCTCACCGATCTCGAAAGCGCGCTCGTCGCCCGCATTCTCGTCAACCGCGCCAAAGGCAAGCCCGTCACGCCCGAGGCCATCATGTCCGCCGTTGAGTGACGCCCCGCCGCGGCTTGCCCGCGCAAGGGCGCGGTCAGTCCGTGAGTTCTTTCCAGCGGCGGCGGAGGATGCCGAGGTCGGAATCGACGGCCTGGTAGACGTAGCCCATGGACAGGCGCTTGGCGACATCCGCGTCGTCGCGCGTGAGGATGCCCAGTCCCTTGCCAGTGGGCAACACGGCGCCCGCGATTTTGGGCAGCAGTTCTTCGACCGTGGTTTTGACGCCGCGCGCCTTCAGGTCGAAGCCCAGATCGGCCGGGCCCACGAAGAGCACGTCCACGCCGTCCACGGCGGCGATTTCGCCCGCGCGTTCGACGGCTTCGAGGGTTTCGATCTGCGCGAAGAGGAGGGGCTTCGGCGGCACTTCGGGCAGGGTGGTGCCGTAGCCGAACGCGCGCACGCTGCGCGAATAGCCGCGCCGGCCTTTGGGCGGGTACAGCATCGAATCGAGCGCTTTTTGCGCGACGGCCGGCGAATCCACGTGCGGAATCATGAGGCCGTCGGCGCCCCAGTCGAGCGCGTGTTGGATCTGCGCGTGGTCCGGTTCGCCCAAACGCACGATTTTCTTGGCGCGTGTCTGGCCCATCGCCTGGAGAATGTGGAAGAGCGCGTCTTCGGAAGCGCCGGCGCCGTGTTCGCCGTCGATCATTATCCAGTCGAACGGATATTTTCCGCAGACTTCCGCCACGACGGGCGAGGACAGCGAGAGAAAGGTGCCGATGCGCATGCGGGGGTCTTTGCTCATGTGAAGTATTCTCCTTTTTCGAGTCCGTCCAGGGCTTCCGAAATTTTGCGGCGCGTGGTCTGCTCCAGCGATTCGCCGCCGCCCGCGACGAGGAAGAATTTGGCGTCGCGCTTGAAATAGCCGGCGCCGACGCGGATGACCGCCTTGAACACCATGTTGCGCAATAGGTCGAGCCAGAAGCGCGGTGCGGCGTCTTCGGGCAGGGGCTTGACGGCTTCGTACCCGGCGACGATCCGGCGGACGACGTCCCGTTCGTGGAAGCAGCCCATCAGGGACAAGTCGTCCATGGCATCGCCGACGATCGCGTCGTCCCAGTCGATGAACGCTGTCGCGCTTTTCGGGGTGCCGAGCACGTTCCACAGCGCGACGTCCTTGTGGACGAGAACGCCCGGCTTGTCCAAAACGCCGACATGCGCGTCGACGACGCCCGTCAGGCTCCTTGCTTCCGCATCGGAGAGGAAACCGTTCCGGACGAGAAAACCGACATGCTTCGCGAGGTTCAGCCGATAGTAGGATTCCGGCGTGGGGTGGAGCGCGGCGAGTTCGCCAGTCGCGGCCGCCTTGGCGGCGCTGAAGGGACCGAAGCCGGGCGCCGTCACGGACTGCCAGGTGGCGATCGCGCGGCCGATGGCGGGCGCGACGTCCGTCCAGTCGAGCGTGCCCGCCTTGAAGTGCGAGTTGAGGTCCGGCGCGTCTATGAACGGGATGATCTGCCAGGCGAAGGGCACGTCCTCGCGCGACACGTCGTAGGCGATCGTTTCGGGAACTGGCACGCCCAGTTTGGCGACGCGCGCGGTGACGGCGGCCTCCACGGCGAAATAGTTGTCGGCCTCGGCGCCGTCTTCGGTGCGGATGAATACGCGCTTGCCGTCCAGTTCGGCGGTGAACGTGCGGTGGTTGCCCTGGCCGGAGCCGGCCGCGACGGCGGAAATCCGGTCGCCGAAGCGGCGTTCGAGCGCGTGCGCAAGCGAACTCGCCAGTTCGCTTTGGTCGCGCAAATAGTCGGATGTTCCGTGGAACGCCGATGCGCGGTCGCATTTCCAGTAGTAGATGTCCGAGCGGTCTTTGCTCATGACGCGAATAGTACCACAAAGCTCCGCCAAAGCAAATAGCAATGTTTGCTTGAATCACTTGCGCGTAATCATGATTTTTTCTCCTTTGCTTTTCCCGCATCCGGATGGTGTTGCAATCAGCGCATGAAATTTTCCTTGTGACACGGCGCGCGGAACGTGATACAATAGACGACATGAAATTGAAAACGATTCTGGCCGCGGGCGTCGCGGCGGCGGCGTTCGCCGCGTTTGCCGAGGCGCCCAAGTACGTGTTCCTCTTCATCGGCGACGGCATGTCCACGCCGCAGCGCATGACGGCGGACGAATTCGCCCGTTCGGCCGGCCACGGGCAGCTGCTGATGAACACTTTCCCGCACCAGGCCACCACGCGCACGTGTTCCGCGTCCTCGCTGGTGACGGACTCCGCCGCCGCCGCGACGGCCATCGCCTGCGGCGTGAAGACGTACAACGGCGCCATCGGCGTGGATCCGGAAAAGAAGCCGCTCGTGTCCTCCGCCCAGGTCGCGCACGAGGCCGGCCGCAAGGTGGGCATCGTCACCACGGTCACCATCTGCCACGCGACCCCCGCGGGCTTCTACGCGCACCGTCCGCAGCGCTCGATGAGCTACGAAATCGGCGTGGATCTGCTCCATTCAGGCTTCGAGTACTTCGCGGGCGGCGGTTTGGACGGCCAGAACGACAACAAGAAGTCGCCCGACTACTGCGGCGACCTGTACAAGATCGCGCCCGAAAAGGGCTACACGCTCGTGGAGAACAAGAAGGACTTCCTCGCGCTCAAGCCCGGCTGCGGCAAGATCTGGTACAAGGCCGTGCCCGGCTACATGTCCTTCTCGATGGACCGCGGCGACGACGAACCCACCCTGGCGGAAATGACCGCGAAGGGCGCCGAGCTGCTGGACAACGACAAGGGCTTCTTCATGATGATCGAAGGCGGCCGCATCGACGGCGCGGGCCACGGCAACGACGCCGCGCCGAACATGCGCGACGTGCTGGCGCTGGACGAAGCCGTCCGCGTCGCCGAGGAATGGCGCAAGACGCACCCCGACACGCTGATCGTCGTCACCGGGGACCACGAAACGGGCGGCATGTCCATGGGCTTCGCGGGCACGGGCTACCAGTTCTACATGGACCGCCTCGCGCGCCAGAAGTGCTCCACGGGCGTGTTCGGCAACAAGCTCGCCGCGGCCCGGAAGCAGGCCGAGAAGGACGGCAAGGCGTTCGCCTTCGCGGACGCCGAAAAGCTGCTCGCGGAATGGTTCGGCTTCCGTTTCGACGCCGTCCGCGCGGCGGACGAAGACAAGCAGGCCGGCGGCAAGTTCGCCGAGAAGAAGGCGCGCGCGTCCGATCCGATGGAAGTGACCAAGGCGGAGCTCGCCGAACTCGAGGAGGCGTTCGCGAAGAACCAGCTTCCCGACGCCGCCCGCCGCCTGATGAGCGCGAAGGCCGGCGTGGGCTGGAGCTCGGGCGCGCACACCTCGCTGCCCGTGCTGACCACCGCGGTCGGCGCGCGGTCCGAAGCGTTTTCCGGCTTCATGGAGAACACGGACATTTCCAAGCGCCTCAAGGCGATGTACAAGTAAGCGGAACCGCATTCCGTGGTCAAGCGCGCGCTGCCCGTTCTGGTGCTGGTCCTCGGATGCGCGGGGATGTGGTTCGTGCCCGCGCGCCCGCAGTTGGGCGGCGCTTCGGGCGAACCCGTGCGCGCGCGCGTCGTTTCCGTGGACGATTCCGCGCTGCAGGTGCTCGGCCACGTCGAATACGGCAGCGAAAGCCTGGAAGTCGAAATTCTCGGCGGTCCGCAGAAGGGCCGCCGCTTCCGCGCCACGAACGAACTGCGCGCGCAGCTGGAGCTGGACAAGAAGTTCAAGCCCGGCGACGTGGCCGTGGTGCTGCTGGGCGCGGAGGACCGGCCGGAAACGGCGAATCTCGCGGCGCGCGACCATTGGCGGCTCGGCCGGGGCGCGGCGCTGCTGCTGGCGTTTTCCGCGCTGCTGGTGCTTTTCGGCGGCTGGATCGGCGCGAAGGCGCTGTTCAGTTTCGTGTTCAGCTGTTTCGTGATCTGGAAAGTCGTGGTGCCGCTGGCGTTGGCGGGCTGGCCCGCGAGCTGGATTTCCTTCGCGGCGGTGTGCGTCCTCACGGCCGTGATCATGTATCTCGTGGCGGGGTGGACGCGCAAGGGGTTCGCGGCGTTCGGCGGCGCGATGCTCGGCGTTTTCGCGGGCCTCGGGCTCGCCCACCTGTGCAGCCGGCTCATGAACGCCAACGGCGCGACGATGCCGTTCGTGCAGACGCTGCTCTATTCCGGCTCGGCGGAGCTGGACATGCAGGACGTTTTCGTGGGCGCGATGGTGCTGGCGTCGTCGGGCGCGGTGATGGATCTGGCGATGGACGTCGCGAGCGGCGTCGAGGAAGTCGCGCGCCACAATCCCGCGCTGCCGCGCGAAGAGCTGTTCAAGAGCGGACTCCGCATCGGCCGCAGCGTCGTGGGCACGATGACCACCACGCTGCTGCTGGCGTATTCCGGCGGCTATCTGACGCTGCTGATGGTGTTCGCCTCGCAGGGGACGCCGCCGGCCGATTTCCTGAACACCACGCTCGTTTCCTCCGAGGCGGTGAAGACGCTCGTGGGCAGCTTCGCGCTGGTGCTCGTGGCGCCGTTCACGGCGCTCGCGGGCGCGGTGCTGCTGAAGGACGGCGGAGGGCGCCCGAAAAAATCGAACGGGGCGGGCGGTCCGCGCATTCCAAAGATGGGGACTTTGTTCAACGCGAAAGGAAAAACATGAGAAGAGTGGCATTGGCCGGCTGCGCGGCCGTCGCTGTTTCCGCGATGGCCGCCACGATTGACGAACGTTACGCGCTTCCGGACGGCGGCGCGGCGAACCGCGCGCGCGTCGAGGCGCGGGCCGAGGGCGCGTACTGGAAGGGCGCGAAACTCGCGGCGTGTTCCGTCGAGGCGCTTTCGGGCGTGCGACGCACGCCGGACGTCTGGCCCGAGGACGGCGACTTCGCGAACGGGCTCAAGGTGACGCTCGCCGGCGGGGACTACGAGAGCGCCTCGGTGCTGCTCTTCGGGTTCGAGGACCTCGCCGACGTGCTGGTGGAGCCGGCCGACCTCGAGGGTCCGGGCGGCGCGAAGATCCCGGCGTCCGAGATCGACGTGAAGGTGGTGAAGATCTGGTACCAGCAGGGCACGGCCTGGGGCAGCTTCTTCTCGGACGGCCTGCGCCGCATCGCCACGCCCGAGCTGCTGCTGCACGACGACTCGCTCGTGAAGGTGGACCACGCGCTCAAGGAGAACCACCTGCGCTGCGACTACGGCAGCTCCAGCGCGTACCGCTGGATGAGCTTCGATCCGGCGGACGTGAACCACTCGCACGAGGGCCAGGTGGACCTCAAGTGGATCCACGACGCGCCCAAGCTCGTGCCGTTCGCGCTGCAGAAGAACGCCTTCAAGCAGCTGATGTTCACGTTCCACGGCGCGAAGGGGCTCAAGGGCGGCACGTACCGCGGCGCGTTCAAGGTGAGCGTGGGCGGCGAAAAGGCGTTCGACCTGCCGGTGAAGGCGACGGCCCTCGGCTTCGACCTGCCGGATCCGGGCACGTTCCGCGACCCGAAGCGGCGCTTCTTCGGCGCGGCCTACATGGGCAAGCTGCACTTCACCGTGCAGGACCACCCGAAGATGCTCGCGAACATCGCGCGCCACAACATGAAGAACTTCCTCATGAACCCGCTGTTCACGCCCGGCGACGTGGAGCACCACTGCCGGATGTTCGAGGCGAACGGCTGCGACACGGACTACCTCTTCGGCGCGCTGCCCTGGTGCGGCATCCGCACCAGCTATCCGGCGCAGGAGACCGACGCCGGCTACCTCGGCTACGTGAACCAGCTGCACGCCATCTCGAACACGATGGCCTCGCTGCGCACGACGCTCGGCAAGGACTTCAGCGCCTATTCCTACGGCGTGGACGAAGGCAGCGCCTGGACCGTGCGGGCCGAGCGCTCCACCTGGAAGGGCGTCCACTCGCTCGGCGGCAAGGTGTGCGTCGCGACGCGCTACCACCCCTATCTGCTCTTCAACCTGGACCTCGCGATCCTGCCGCGCCAGCCGCGGCAGATGCGCCGCTTCCAGGCGGACACGCTCCACGAGGGCAACCCCGACGCGCTGGTGATGTGGTACGCCGATCCGCACTCCGGCCCCGAGAATCCGGACTACACGCGCCGCATCTACGGCTGGCAGACGTGGCACTGCAACTACGACGGCTTCATGCAGTACATCCTCTTCCGCGACAACTGGAACGACTTCTGGGTGCCGAACGAAGGCGCGCTGCGCGGGCTCATGCTCGTGTACCCGGCGGCGGACGACATCATCGACACGATCGAATGGGAAGGCCTGCGCGAGGCGGTGGACGACGTGCGCTACTGCACGTACCTGCAGCAGCTCGTGGCCGAGGGCCGGGCGTCCGGCGACGTCGAGGCCGACTACGTGGCGCGCGCGGCGGCGACGTGGCTCTCGCAGGTGGACTGCGAGCGCTCTTCGCTCGCCTACCTGCGCGCCGAGACGATCTCGCGCATCCGCAAGCTGCGCAAGCTGCTGAAGAAATGAGGAACGGGGAAAGGAGACCTGCAACATGAAAAAGACGATTTTCCTTCTGGGCCTGGCGGCGGCGACGGCGGCGTTCGGGCAGCTTTCCGAGGCGGGTTCGCGCCAGGGCGGCACGACCTACGGATTCAACTCCGCGGACGACGCGATCATCGCCACGCGCAAGGGTCCGAGCGAAAAGGCGAAGTTCGAGGCGATCGCCGCCGTGCGGCGCATCGCGCTCGAGACTCCGCTCGCGGACGCGAAGTCCACGAACGACGTGCGCAAGGCGATCAACACGGTGCGCGACTTCTGGCGCGGACGGCGACAGTGGGACCGCGCGGCGGCGTTCTGCGGCGAAGTGGCGGCGGCGCGCGCCGCCTTGCTGGGGCCGGTCGACACGCGCGTGTGGCTGGCGCGCGAAGCCGGCAACTACCTGCTGGCCGGCTACGAGAAGATCGCGCACGAGCGGATGGACGCGCTCAAGAAGGGCGCGTGCGAGCGGGACGTGCCCGCCGTGCTCGCGGCGATCGCCGACGAGTCCGGCCGCAGCCGCTGGGACGAGCTGGAGTCCTTCTTCGCGCCCTACGCCGCGCAGCGCGCCTCGTACGCGCCGGCGACGCGGATGCACCTGCTGCGCCTGATGATGGACGTGGCGCGCGGGCAGGACAAGCTGAAGCTCGTCAAGGAGCTCTACGCGGAAATGTCGGAGGCCTACGCCGCCGCGGCGGCG
>JAKSOX010000229.1 GCA_024405335.1 Kiritimatiellia bacterium | reverse complement strand
CCAGTTCGCGGCGGCGGAGGCGCTGCTGGAGGGCGACGTCGAGCGTTTCGTGAAGTCGCTCAAGTGTTTCTTCTCGAACATACCCTACAACCTCACCGACCGCCAGAACGAGCAGATGTGGCAGACGATCGTGTACGTGGTGCTGAAGGCGATCGGCGTCGGCGTCCAGGCCGAGGTGATGACGAACGAAGGGCGCATCGACATGACGTGCGAGACGGCGGACGCGGTCTGGCTGATCGAGTTCAAGCTCGACCGTCCGGCCGAGGAGGCGCTCGCGCAAATCGACGAGCGCGGCTACGCGGAGAAATTCGACCTCGCGGGCAAGAAGGTGCTGAAGCTCGGGATTTCCTTCTCGTCCGAAAAGCGCACCATCGTCGACGTGAAGGCGGGGTGCTGATGCCGCGCACGCCGTCATGCCGAAAAACGCGCTCTCGCCGCCATCGCGGTAGGGCGCGGATTCCAGTTGCGCCGCGTGGTTGGGACAACTGGGACTACTGGGACGGCTCGGCGCGGTGCCATTTCGCCGCCCTCGCTCGGCGCTGGTCGCGGTCAACGTTTCCGCCGCCGTCCGGTTCGGGGAAAGCGGCGTATTTGATAGACGAATTCAGAATCTGTAAGACGGATGGTCGGATAATTTTCAGCCCATGACGCCATTTGAAGCTATTGCCAAGTTTCGTGTTTGGGGAATGGCCGGCGTGGTCGGCCATTTGCGGGATCGTCTGCAATACGCGCGGGTTGCGCGGAAACTGAGGAAAATGGCGCGACGGGACGCGGGACGGGAACCCGTTCCGGGCATCACCATCGTTGGCGACATTTTGGGAACGTGCAGCAACGCGCACACGTGCCGCGATCTCGCGCATGCGCTCAAGGCGGCCGGCGTTCCGTTTCAGACGTTTCCCACCTGGCCGAAACCATCCATCCCCGAAGAGGACTATCGTGGCATTCTCACGCCCGAGTCGGAGTTCCGTCCGAATCGGTATTCGCACGTGATCGAAATGTTCCGGAGTCCGCTTCCGCGCGATTTGGTGAAGGTCCGCGCAAGGGTGGCGTTTTGGGAAGGCGAACACGGCATGCTCCAGGTATGGCCGTTTTTGCGCGGAACGGATCCGATCGTCGCCATGAGCGACTTCAACTTCGAGTATTTCAAGAAAGACGTCAAGGACGCTCCCGTGTTCAAGATTCTCTACCCGCTTCAGAACGTGCCGGAAAACTTGCCGTCGCGCGATGAAATGCGGGCGAAGTTCAAGATCGGCAAGGAAGATTTCATGGTCTTCTACAATTTCGATTTTGGTTCGTATTTCCGCAAAAACCCCCAGGCGGCGATTCGGGCTTTCGCCCGCGCTTTCAAGGACGTTTCGGACGCGAAACTGGTGTTCAAGACGATGGGCGCCAAAAAGCATCCTGATCTGGTGGCGGAATTGCTGTCCTTGGCCCGGCGTTTGGGCGTGTCGGACCGCTTCGACATTGTCGTTGACTACCTTTCGGTGCGTGACGTTTATGGTTTGACCGCGGCGGCGGACGTCTACCTTTCGCTTCATCGTGGCGAGGGCTTCGGAATCGGCATGGCGGAGGCGATGCAACTCGGCGTGCCGGTCGTGGCCACGGATTGGAGCGCCAACACGGAGTTCTGCGTGCCGGGCGCTTCGTGTCCCGTGCCCTACAAACTCGTGCCCGTCCGTTCGAACGAATATTTCACCGCGATGAAGGAATGGGCCGAGGCCGACGTGGACGCGGCGGCGAAGTCGTTGCGCGCGCTGCACGACGATTCTGCGTTCCGGGCGCGAATCGGCGCGGCCGGCAAGGCGTTCGTCGAAGACCATTTTTCCATTGCCAACTTCAGGAAAAGCGTCGACGCTTTTCTGGACGGTTGAAATTCCGGAGGTAATCGTGTCGAAGCTCGCCGAAAAAATCCGCCAAGCGCGCACGTGGGGGCTGCGCGGCGTGGTCGCTTGGCTGCGGCGGTTGCCCCATGAACGCGCCGTGGCGCGCTTTCTGGCGCGAAACGCCGCCGCGCACGCGGGCGAAACGCCGATGCGCGGAATCACGGTGGTGGCGCCCATGTCCGCCACGAATTCGCTGTCCAAGGCCATGCGCGACTTCGTCGTCCGTTTGCGCGGGGTGGGCGTGCCGTGCCAGGTGTTCGACACGAACTTGCGCGACGGCCGGGTCGCGCGGGCCGACTTTGCGGATTTGATCACGCCCCGCGACGAATTCAACCTGCTCAAATACGACCACGTGGTGGAGATGCTCGCAAGTCCGTTGCCGGCGGGGTTGCCCGTGAAACGTTGCCGCGTTGCGTTTTGGGAAGGGGAGGCCGGAATCCTGAAGACGTTTCCGTATCTCGCCGATTCGGACGTGGTGATCGCGATGTCCGATTTCAACGCCGCGTATTACCGCAGGGAATTTCCCGCATCCGTGGAAGTCTCGAAAATCGTCTATCCGCTTTTGCCGGTGCCGTCGGATTTGTCGTCCCGCGCCGAAATGCGGCGGCGTTTCTCCTTGGACGCGGCGGCGTTTTGCGTTTTCTTCAACTTCGACGCGCGCGCCGGCGAACGCAAAAACGTCGTCGGCGCGGTGCGGGCGTTCGAGGCGGCGCTTGGGGACGTCGCCGCCGCGCGTCTCGTGCTCAAAGTGAACGGCGCGCGTGAACGTCCAGACGCGCTGGCGTCCGTGAAGGATCTGGCGCGGACGCTGGGGGTGGCCGAGAAGCTGCTGGTCGTGACGGACTATCTGTCGTCCCGTGAACTCTATTCGCTTACGGCGGCGTGCGACGCGTATCTGTCGTTGCACCGGGCGGAAGGGTTTGGATTGGGCATGGCCGAGGCGATGCAACTCGGCGTGCCGGTCGTGGCCACGAACTACAGCGCGAACACGGAATTCTGCACGGACGAAACGGCGTTTCTCGTGCCGTGCACGATGGTTCCCGTCGATGGTGACGCATTCCAGGCGCCGATGGAACGCTGGGCCGAGCCGGATGTGGCCATTGCCGCACGGCATTTGCGCGCGCTGTACGGGAATCCTTCGGCGGGCGCGGAAAAAGCCGCCGCCGCCAAACGCCTGCTC
>JAKSOX010000228.1 GCA_024405335.1 Kiritimatiellia bacterium | reverse complement strand
CCGATCGAGAACGGTTCGATGTTCACGGGCGAGTGGCTGCCGGCGCTGATGTCCGAAGGCGCGGCGCGCAAGGCGCTGGTCGAACGGTGCGTGCGCGGACTCGTCAAGATGAGCGAGGTTTCCGACGTGCCTGGATTCATCGCGCGGGGGACGGGCACGGACGGGAAAAGCCACCATCCGTGCGGCTCGAACGACCAGACCGATCCGTGGTTCTTCGGCCTGTGCGAATACTGCCGTTGGCCGCATGCCGACGCGGCGCTGAAGGCGAAGGCGCTGGAACGGCTCGTGTTCGTCGCGAAGGCGCTGGAGGCGAATGCGTGGGGCGTGCCCTGCGACGGTCCGTTCAAGGGACAGAACCGCGGCAACCTCAACGCGCAGGCGATGCCGTTCTGGGGCAAGACGCGGCTCCTGTGCACCCTCAAGTCGCTGCGGCGGCTGACGGGCGACGGACACTGGGGCGAGGTCTACGACGAAATCAAGGCGTCCGCGCTCGACGAGATCGAAGCGGGCGGCGCGGTCGACGCGAAGGCGTTCAATGGCTGCTACACGGAGGGCGTGTGGATCTACCTGTCGACGGCGGAGGCGCTGGCCCGTCTCGTTGAGATGGAGGAGAATCCGTCTGGCCGCGCGCGGATGCAAAAGGGGTTCTTGCGCTATGCCGAGCGCGTCGCGCCGCTGATGAAGGACCGCGTGAAGTACAAGAACACGACGGAACGTCCGTTCAAATACGCGAATTGGCGCACGGGCTACGCATGGCGCAAGCAGAAGACGCAGAAGGAGGCGGAGGACGTCGCGTATTCCGGCAAGCGGGAGATTCTCGGCACGCGCAAGGCCTACGAGCGCGACGGCATGGCCATTCCGCTGGCGGCGGCGGCGATTTGCGCGCTCCAGGGCGACGCGAAGTTCCGCGACGAGATCCGCGCGACTCTGCGCCACTACGACTATTCGACGCCCAACGTCAGCGAGTTCTTCCACGCGGCCGTCGCCGCGGCGGCCCTTGACGCGCGGCTCCCGCTTGCGCTATAATGGCAACCGACCATTTATTCGGGGAGGAGACGTGAAACGGATGGACGCGGTGAAATCGATTCTGACGGCGGGAACTTGTCTGATCGCGGCGATTGCGGCGGTCGCGGAGAACGCGCCGCCCGACGGCTTCAAGACGGTCGAGTACGTTGAGGGCGACGGCACGGCCTACGTGATGACGGATTTCGTGCCCAATCCGGCCACGGACAAGATCGAGGTCAAAATCGCCTTTCTGCAGACGACGGCTCCCAATTACATCCTCGGCGCGCGGAGCGAGCGTGAACAAAAGCTGGGCGGCGCAGACGCAGTCCGCGGAGACGCTCCGCTACGACGTCAACGGTTACGTCGACGGCGGCGTGCCCATCAATGCGATCGAAACGGAAACGCCCTACACGTTCACGACGGACGGCGTCCGGCTCAATTGGACGGGAGGAGATCCGATCGCCTCCAACACGTCCGATCCCAACGATTTGAACTACAAGGTAGAGGGCCCGCTGACCTTCCTGTGCATCGGCACGTACAAGTCTTCGGGCCGGATTTATTCCGCCCGCATCTGGCGCAATGGCGTGCTGATTCACGATTTGCGGCCGATCGCCGACAAATTCGGCGAGAACGCGCGGCTCCACGACTTCTGCGACAATCCCTGCGACCTTGCGCATTATGGCGTGTTTTCGGTGAACCCGTCCGCCCGCATATCGGGTGAATTGCCGCACGGCTATCGGCTGCTCCCGTATCTGCGCTCGACCGGCCGCGAGTTCATCGACACCGGTTTCCGTCCGACGGGCACGACCACCGTGGCGGCCCGGTTCTTCCTCCATCCCTCGACCGACTACCAGGCGCCGTTCGGCGCGCGCACGGGCGGCGAACGGCAGTTTTTCGCCGGCTGTTGCACGGTCGGTTGTGCGGTAACCTCGGTGAATCGCTGGGAGTTTTGTTTCGTGCGTTACAACGGACAGGGCTCGGATGACGGTTCCGGGAGTCAGCCTAAGCGTCCTTTCGCGCGTGGCGCCCACGAATTCCGGTTCGCCGACAACACCTGGATTTTGGACGGCATTTCGTTCATGACGTTCAACCCCGAATCCTTCGAAACGGATTGTCCGGCGTACGTCTTCGCCTGCAACAACCAGAATTCGGCCGCATATCTCGCCCGCATGGACTTCCATTCACTGCGGTTTGCGGATTCCGCCACGGGGAAAATCGAGCGGGATTTCGTGCCCATGCAGCGCATTGCCGACGGTGCGCTCGGACTCTACGACCTCGCGAGGTCGCAGGCGGGCAACGACGCGAAGGACAGGAATTTCTTCGTCAACGCGAGCGGTGCGGGCGGTTTCGTGCCGCCGTTGCCCAAGGGCTACGAGCAGCTTTCGTATCTGCGTTCGACGGGCACGCAGTACGTGAAGACGGGCGTCTGTCCCGACGGCGACACGCGCGTCGACGTCCGTTGCGACATCCGGAAGATCGCGGGCGACTTTTTCTTTCCGTTCGGCACGCGGAATTCGGAAAACTCCCAGGCGTTGCTCGCGTTGGCGTGCGGTTCGACGCGTTGGGAAACCAGGTATGCGGACGCGTCGGACAACGGTCTCCAGTCCGTCGTGGCTCCGCCGACGGTAGGTCCCCATTACTTCTGCCTCAATTATTTCGGCGGATCGGTCGACAAAGGCCCGACGCGCCTTTACGTGGTGGACGTGGGAAAGCCCTTGGAGCAGGCGAAGCCGACCGAATTTCCGGCGGACGTGCCGCTCGCGGCGACCGACGACCTTTACGTGTTCACGCTCAACACCGCGGGAACGGCGGACGAACGGATTTGGCCGATGGACGTTTCCTCGGTCCTCGTCTGGCAACGGGATCCGGCGACGGGCGAGTACACGCCCTCGCACGACTTCGTGCCGTGCCGCCGGGTGAAGGACGGCGAACTCGGTCTCTACGACGTACTTTCGGCGGATCCGAAGACGGCTTTCCGCACAAACGCCGGCACGGGCGTATTCGGGGCGGGCGAAGTCGTTTGCGAGGCGCTCAAGAAAAAGAGCGGCTTCGCCGTGCTCCTGAAATGACGCGACGGTTTGGAAAGG
>JAKSOX010000227.1 GCA_024405335.1 Kiritimatiellia bacterium | reverse complement strand
CGGTGGTTCGGCGTCATGATCGTGGCCATGATGTTGCCGCCGAACGCGGGGCGCGTCTGGTGCAGCAGCATCTGCGTCGCGCCCGTCGCCTTGTTTTCCGTCGCCTCGATTTTCAGGGCCGTGCAGTCCGCCGTGAGGCCCGTGCGCACCTTCACCGCCACGCGCGCGAAAAACGCGCGCCCGATTGCCGTGGCGCCCGCGAGCACCACCTCGGGCTTGTGCTTTTCGACGAGTTGCGCCACCGCGTCCACGTACGCGTTCGCCTCGTAGTGCGCAAGCCCCGGATCGTCCACCGCGTACACGACGTCCGCGCCGGCGCGCACGAGCGCGTCCGCCGGCTCCGCCCCCAGCCCCGAACCGAGCAGCACGGCGCAAAGCCGGCAGCCGTCCCCGCGCTGCGCCTTGAGTTCGCGCCCTTTCGCGAGCAGTTCGAACGCGACGTCCGCGATTTTGCCGTCCGTTTGCTCCGCGAACACCCACACGTCGCGCCACGCCGCGAGATCCGCGGTGCCCACGACCTCCGCGCGCGTTTCCGAAATCGCCTTGAACGGACACGCCTTCACGCAGGCGGAACAGGCGCGGCAGGCGCCGGGATCCACCGCGGCCACGCGGCCGAGTTTGTTCGCGCCGGGCGCGTCCGCAAGCGACAGCGCGCCGAACCCGCATCCGTTCACGCACTTGCCGCAACCAGTGCATTTCGCGCGGTCGATCGAAATGGGGGCATCAGCCATGGACCGCCTCCTTCACGATGCGCGCGAGCGCCGCCGCGTCGCCGTTCCAAACCGCCTTTTCGCCGCCGCCTTTCGCGGGCGGCGGGAAGATGCGCACCACTTTCGTGGGCGAACCGTTGAGCCCGATGCGCGCGGGGTCCGCGCCGATCGCCTTTTCGTCCAACACGGAAATCTCCTTCCCGCGCGCGGCGAGCGCGCCGGCGAGGGACGCGAAACGCGGCGCGGCCGCCTCCTTCACCACCGTCATCACAGCCGGCAGCTCGCCCTCCACCGCGTGTTCGCCGTCGTCCATCGCGGTGACGGCGCGGAAGGTCGCGTCCGGCTCCACCGCCAGCTCGCGCACGTAGGTGACGAGCGCCACGTCGAGGAATTCGCTCACGCCGGGTCCCACCTGGGCGGTGTCGCCGTCGACCGCCTGCTTGCCGAAGAGAACGAGATCCGGCGTTCCGCCGCCGCACGCCGCGCGGATCGCCTTGGCGAGCGTGTAGCTCGTCGCCAGCGTGTCCGCGCCGCCGAACGCGCGGCTGGAAACGAGGAATGCGTCGTCCGCGCCGCGGGCGAGCGCGTCGCGCAACACGGCCTTCGCCTGGGGCGGCCCCATGGAAACCGCCGTGACGCGCGCGCCGAGGCGGTCCTTGAGCGCCAACGCCTGCTCCAGCGCGTACTCGTCGAACGGATTCAGCACGGACTCCACGCCCTCGCGCATCAGCGTGTTCGTTTCCGGGTTGATGCGCACGTTCGCCGCATCCGGCACTTGTTTCAGGCAAACGACGACTTGCATGGCGTTCCTTCGTCCTTTCCGCGTTCAGCGCCCGACCCGCTCGCACCCGGCGGGCGCGACGACGTCGCCCTTGATTTTGCCGTTCACGCGCCGCCACGAAACGCGAATTTCGCCCTGCGGCGTGGGCACGACGCCCTCCGCGAACGTCACGCCCGACGGCGCGTGCGGCTCGAAAGTGAACTTCTTCCAGCCGGGCGCGGCCGGCTTCACGCCGAGAATCGCCTGGGAAAGCGCGCCCGCGAGCGCGGCGTCGGGATGGGATTCGTCGCCCCAGCCCTTGTTGATCGGGCACATGCATTCGTAGCACAGGCGGCAACCGGGCCAGGTCGGGTCGAGCACGCTGAACCAGCGGTGCTCCTCGATTTTCTTCAGCGCGAGATCGCACAGGCCGTAGTCGAAAAGCCCGCGCACGGCGAGCGCCTGGAACTTTCCGTGCCAGATGCGCGGCAGCTGCGGCGCGATTTTCGCGCATTCTTCGGCCGTGGCGAATCCGCACGCCAGCGCGAAGGCGCAGCCCTCGGCGTCGAACTTGGGGTCTTCGAGCGACCAGCGGAAAAAGCCCTTTTCGGCGTTCCAGTACGTCGTGCGCAGCAGCTTCGCGCGCTCCGCCGCGCGCGCGCGCCACTTCGAACCGTCCTTGCCGAGCGCGTCGGCCATGTCCGCCATGTCCGCCGCGCACTTCCACAGCAGCAAATCCATGTAGAACCTGTGGTGCGTGGAAGTCGCGCCGAAGCGGAGCGCCCCGGCGTTCTTGGAGGTCTCGCGGCGCTGCTCGAAAATGCCGTCCGCGCGGCAGTGGGACATGAGGTAGGCGTCGAGTTTTTCGAGGTTCGGCCACACGGCGCGCAGCGTCTTTTCGTCGCCCGCGTACCACAGGAGGTTTCGCGCCACGGGAATGAGCCAGGCGGCGAATTCGTCGGACTCGAACGGACCGTACTCGCCGGACTTGGGCGGCGTTTTGGTTTCCGGATAGGGACACGCCCAGACGTAGCCCTCGGGCGTCTGGCTCAGCGCGAGCATGCGCACGCTGCCGGGCATGTACGGGGAATCGCTCGGAAACGCGTAGTACATGTTGAGGTCGCCCCACCAGAGGTCGCCGCTCCACACGAGACGGTCGCGCTTGGCGCCGTCGGACAGATACGCGAAGGTCGTTTCGTCGCCGCGCTTCGGGATGGCGGCGAGCTGGCACGTGCGCACGCTCATGCGCCACACCCCGTTCAGGCGTTCGTCCGAACATTTGAAGCCGCCGACGACCTTCTCCTCGGAATGCGTCGCGCGGTTCTCGAGTCGGAACTTGGAGATTTCGAGCCCCGCGCCGGATTCCAGCGTGAACTTCACGTGGCGCACGAGCCCCTGTTGCAGCTTCGCGCGGTAGACGCCGGCGGTGGTGACGTTGAACACGTCGTAGCGGTCCACGCTCGCGGGCAGAACGGGCAGATCGACCTTTTCGCCCAAGTAGGTCGCGCGCGTCTCGCGCCAGAAATCGCCTTTGGGTCCGAGGCCGTCCGGATGCGTGGCGTACACGACGCGCACGCGCGCGGGACCGCCGGCGGGCGGAGTCGCCACGTCGAACGCGGGATAGCCGCCCGCGCAGTCGGG
>JAKSOX010000226.1 GCA_024405335.1 Kiritimatiellia bacterium | reverse complement strand
TCCAGCGTTTCCGCCCCGCCGGAAAACGCGCGTCGTCGCGCGGGAAGTAGCTGAAGTCGCCCAGGCCGGACTGCCCCACGTCGAGATCGAGGAACACGGCGGGGTGCGGGCGAAGCGGCGCGTAACGGCGTTCGTCGCCGCTTTGGTGGCGCGCGAAATAAAGGTCTTCCCACGTGAAGCGCGACACGCCCAGGTGAAGCGGCTCGGACCCCGCGAACCGCAACCCGCGGCCTTGCCCGTCCGTGAGTTCAACCCAACGCACGTCCGACCGCCGCCCGTTGTCCTGCGGCCGCACGTAATCCACGAACATGCCGTCCGCCGTGTTTCGCCAGACGCCGAAAAAAGCCGACTCCTTGCGGTCCGCGTAGTTTTCGTGCGGACCGCGTCCGTACCAGACCACGTTCGTGAACGCGGGCTTCAGGCGCCAGGTCATGCCCAACCGCGCCAATTCCGGCACGGCGCCGAACGGCTCGACGTCGTGCGCGACGGCAAAGGAACCGTCCGGACGGAACGTCCAGTCCGCGCGATGCTCGAACCCGCCGGATTTCGCGCCGTTCACAGTGACGCGGGCGGCCACCGCCACCTCGCCGTTCGCCCGGCGCTCGACCCGGAACGGCTTCGCGTGGTGGCGCAGCTGCGTGAGCCCCGAATCGAACGCGAACTGCGCATAGCGCCTGCGGTCGTTGTCCACCGGCGCGCGCATCACGGAAAGCCGCGGACCGGACGCGACGCCGGCGGCGTCCTCGAGCAGCGTCGCGCCGCCGCATGCGAGCTTGCAAAGCGTGCCCGTGGCGCGGCTGAACGCCGCGCGCGTTCCGCCGGCGGCGATTTCGACTCCGTCCGCCGTTTCCGCGACCCGCACGGCGCCGTCGGCGGACGGGGCGTCCGCGCGCGGCGGCTCGGCGAATCGTCCGCCCAGCGCGATTTGGTCGCGCGCCACGACGTGCCCGCGCTTCGCCCAGCGCGAATCGGCGCGCGTGGAGAAATACACGTTCAGGAACCGTTCGACGCCGGGTTTGGGTTCGGCGGCGGCGGTCTCCGCTTCCGCGATGCGGAAAACGCCGCGCCCCAACGGCTCCACGGGCGGCACGGCGAACGTGCCGGAGCGCGCGACGACGCCGTTTTCCAGCAGCTCCCAGCGTCCGTCGAAGACGTCCGCGCGCGTGAACAGACGGCGATTCCAAAGTTCCAGCGCGCCCGCGGCGTTCGTGGAAACCACGATCGGACGGAACGCGTGCGCGGCTTCCAGGAGTTTCGGCGACACCTCGCGCAGCGGACCGACGAGACCGTTGCAGCAGAACGGACCGGAATTCGGCCATTCGTCGTGGTCGCCGCCGTACGCGAGATACCGCTCGCGCGTGCCGTCCGGCAGGACGCGGTCGGTAAATTTCCACACGGCCTGGTCGATCCAGTCCCAAATGCAGCCGCCGCAATTGACGGGCGAAGCGTAAAACGCCTCCGTGAACGCCGCGAGGTTGCCGGGGGAATTGCCCATCGAATGCGCGTATTCGCACACGAAATGCGGATGGTCCTTGAACTGGATCACCTCCCAGGTGCGGAAAAGCGGCTGCGTAGCGCGCTTCCCTTCGCCCCATTCGGCGCGTTCGCGCACGTACTCCGGCGTCGGGTACATGATGGAGTCGACGTCGCAGAACGGCAGGCCGCGGCCGCTCAAATAGGCGCGCCCGCCGCTTTCGTAGTGGACCGGCAATGTTGGATCCGCCGCCTTCACGGCGGCGTAGGCGTCCTCGAAGTTCTCGCCCGGTCCGGACTCGTTGCCGAGCGACCAGCAGAACACGCACGGATGGTTGCGGCAGTTCAGGACGTTGCGCACGTTGCGCTCGACGATCGCGTCGCGCCATTGCGGATTGCGCCCGAGCCCCTCCTCGCGGATGCCCATGCCGTGCGACTCGACGTTCGCCTCGGCCATCACGTAGAGGCCGTACTCGTCGCACAGGTCGTAGAAGCGCGGATCGTTCGGATAGTGGCTCGTGCGCACGGTGTCGACGTTGTGGCGTTTCATGAGCAGCACGTCGCGGAGCATTTCGGCGCAGGTCACGGTGCGGCCGCCTTCGGGAGACGCCTCGTGCCGGTTCACGCCGTTGAACTTGACCGGCTTGCCGTTGAAAAGCAGCACCTTGTCGCGGATCGACACGTGGCGCACGCCGACTTTGACCGTGCGGACGTCGGGATCGCGGCCCGTCGACCGCAGGACGAGCGTGTACAGGTGCGGATCTTCCGCGGACCACAAACGCGGCGACGTCAGGCGCAGCGTCTTGTTCGTGCCGCCCGAAAAGTCGCCGACCTTCGCGCCGTCGGCGGCGAAAAGCGCCGCCTGCGCGTCGCCGCCGCCGAAGCAGTCGACCCGCAGCGTCGCCGTCCAGGTCCTGAGCGACGCGTCGTCCGGGACGGTCGCGAACGAGAAATCGCGGATTCCGTCCGTCGGCAGCGCGTAGAGCTTCACGCTGCGGAACAACCCCGAGAAACGGAACATGTCCTGGTCCTCGAGATAGCTGCCGTCGCACCAGCGGCGGACTTCCACGGCCACCACGTTCGTGGCTCCGGCGGCCTTGAGGTGCGGCGTCACGTCGTAGTCGGACGGCAGCTTCGCGTCCTCGCCGTAGCCGACGAACGCGCCGTTCACCCACACGGCCGCGCAGGAATCCGCGCCCTCGAAACGAATGAACACGCGCCGGCCGCGCCAAGCGGGCGGCACGGCGAACGCGCGCCGGTAGCAGGACACGGGATTGTAGTCCGGCAGACCGCTTTTCGCGTCCAGGATTTTCGGCGGTTCGCGTTTGTGCGGATAGGCGACGTTGGTGTAGTGCGGCACGCCGTACCCGCGCATTTCCACGCACGACGGCACGTCGATTTCGTCCCACTCCGAATCGTCGAAACCGGGCGCCTCGAATCCTTCCGCCCTGAGCCGCGGCTCGCCGCACCAGCGGAAACGCCACGCTCCGTCGAGCGACAAGACCCACGCGGCGTCCGGCAGGTGGTGCGAGCGCGCCGGTTCGCGGTTGGCGGAATTCACCGCCGGATCTTCCGCCCAGCGCCAGTCCATCGTTTCCGCGGCGAAACCGCACGCGCACCCCGCAACCGCCGCCGCCAA
>JAKSOX010000225.1 GCA_024405335.1 Kiritimatiellia bacterium | reverse complement strand
CCGTCCGTCACGCCTGCCGCGCCGGCCTTGAGGCCGTCGCCCAACGCGCCCGCCGCCGCGCCCGTGACGTTTCCGACCGCGGAAAGCGCAGAACCGCCGGATTCCATGATTTTGCCGCAGACGGTGTCCGAAACTTCGGAAATGGAAGAACCTCCTTCCGGGGAGCCGATGCCGCTCAACGACAGCGGCGGAATGGGCAGCGCAACGGGGATTTCGGAAACCTGCAGGCGCGTGCCGCTGACGCTCAACGACTCGATGCGAACGCGGAACTCGTCGGCGACAGACTCTTCGGGAGCGGTTTCGACGGGCGCCGCCTCAGCTTCGGGGTCGATGCCCAACACGGAATTGACGTGCGCCAGGATGGCGTCCACGTTGTTCGTGCCCTTGTGGCTCTGGTAGCTGGCGTAGGTGCCCACGACGTTGACGCGTTTGACGTGGATGAAATGCCGCGTCAGCGGAAGAACGGCGACCTGGACGTCGACCGTGGCGACGCTGAAGCATTCCTTGGCCGAATAGCCGGGAGGATTGTCGAGGTGCACTTCTTCGATCTTCAAGCTTCCCGTGTACGGATTCAGGCGGAACGCGCCCATGCGGAACGCCGTGCCCGTCAAACGCGGCACCACGGCCTCGGACACCGTGGTGGCGACGGGGCTGATCCACAGCGGCAACGTGAGCACCGCCAGCAGCGCCACCAACACCACCACTCCGATGGCGATGGCGACGAACTTCACCAAGCGCTTCAGGAAACCCGATTTCTTTTTCTCGCCCATGGTCACAACTCCTTCACGTTGTCGATTCTGATTTTCGTGCGATGTCCAGACCCCAAGGTCTCGACTTCCAAAACGTTTGGCATCCAGCGGCCGTCGAACTTCTTGATGCGCGTGCCCCAAAGCCGACGAACGGCGTTTCCCTTCGGACTCAGCGTCTCGGCCTGCATGAGGCAGCCGGTCTTCCGATCCGTCCACAGCCGCACCGTCTCCGTCCCGTTTTTGGCCAAAACCACGTCGCATTTCTGCCCGTGCACGCTTTCCTGCTCGGGCTCGGGGTCGAACTCGGCTTCCGGCCACCACAGGAAATCCAGCGTCAGATCCTGCCAGGCGACGTCCGTCTTCAGGATCTTTCCTTCGGGCACCTTGCCGGGACGAAACACTTCCACGCGCTCGAGGACGTTGCTCGTGCCCTGTTCACGGAACTCCAGCGCCACGCGCGACGGCGTCTTCGTGCGGTCCATTGTCAGCGTGAAATCGTACTCGCCCTGCACGAAACCCTTGCGCGTGCGCAACACGATGGCGCCTTCCAGAGCCAACGGTTTCACCGGCAGCATCGCCCGGCAACGGGCCAGTATCGCGGGAGCGGTCGGCGCCGATTCGCCTGCCGCAGGCGCTTCGCCGCCGCGCGCCACCGCGACGCACGCCAAGCCGACCGCCACCGCCAAGCCGTTGCGCAAGAATCCGGTCATTTCGCCTCCAACCGACGTTCGAGTTTGGCGTCGCGCGGACCGCCCATCGTGCGGCCCAATTCGTAGTACTGCCTTGCGCTTTTCACGCCTTCGCCGTCGAGCTTCAGGGAAAGGTGGGCCAAATTGTAGTAGGGCAAATAGCTCTTCGGATGCGCGCGCATGGCCGTTTCCAGCGTGCGGCGAGCCGCGTAAAAACTCTTCATGCCCGTTTGCGCAGCCGCCCGCAGCAGCAAAACGTCCAGATTTTCCGGCTGTTCCTTCTGCAGAGCCTCGAGCAGCAGATCGGCGGCCGCGTAGTCCTTGGACTTCACTTCGTCGTACGCCAACTGCAGGCGACCGCTGAAATCAACGGGCGCCGGACGCGGCTTGGACGGCGGCGGCGCTTTGGCCGCCGGTTGTTTTTCGGCGGGCGCGGCGACGGCTTCGGCGACGGCGTTCGGCGTGGCGGGACGGCCCTTCGCCTTTTTGCGCGCCTGCTCTTCGTCGTATTTTTTCTGTAGCGCCGTCGTGTCGCACACCGTCACCGTGCGGACGTTCTGGTTGATCTGCGCGAACCGTATCGAATCGATGGCGGCGGACGTGGAGGCGATTTTGGTGCGAAGCGGAGCGAACTCGGGCGTTTCCGCCCGGTCGGGATTCTCGCGCGCCACGCGCGCCAGTTCGTCCAACGCCTGGCGGTAGCAATCCAACGCCTTGTCGGCGTCGCCGTTGAGGCCCTCGTCCTCGGCCTGTTCGATGAGGTCGTTGGCCCGTTCGAGCAGACGGTGCAGACGCGGGGGCGCGTTCGTGTCGTCCTCGCCCGACCCGAACGGCCAGAAGTTCGCGGCGCAAGCCGCGAACGCCGCAAGGCAGACAACCGCGAATGTCGTGACTTTCTTCATCGAACGACGAAATTGACCATGCGTTTCGGAACGGCGATCACCTTCACGATCGTTTTGCCCGCCAGCTGTTTCGCGATCGCCTCGTCGGCCTCGGCGGCTGCCCGCATTTCGTCGGGCGTCGCCGTGGCCTTCACCCGGACGCGGCCGCGCAATTTGCCGAGCACCTGCACGGGAATTTCGATTTCGTCTTCGACCAGGGCGGCGGGATCGTACGCGGGCCACGGCTCGTAGGCGAGCGTTTCCTTGTGCCCCAAGGATTCCCAGAGTTCCTCGCCGAGATGCGGCGCGAACGGCGACAGGCACAGCGTGAACTTCTCGGCCGCCTCGCGCGGCAATTCGCCGCCCGCGCCCGGCCAGTCGTTCAAGAACACCATCATGGCGGAAATGCCGGTGTTGAAATTCATGCTTTCGAGATCCTCGCCGACTTTCTTGACCATCGTCGCCAGGACTTTCGCTTCGGGTTTGGCGAGCGGACGCTCCACGATCTTGGCGTCGCCCACGAACTTGCACGCCCGCTTGAGGAAACGGAAAACGCCCTCCACGCCCTTGGTGCTCCACGGTTTCACGGCCTGCAGCGGACCCATGAACATTTCGTACAGACGCAGCGAATCCGCCCCGTAGTCGCGCACCACGTCGTCCGGGTTGACGACGTTCTTGAGTGACTTCGACATCTTGGCCGGGAACTCCACGAGTTCCTCCAATTCGCCGCCCTCTTCGGCGCCGAACGCCTTGCCGTCCTTCCAGACGATCTTGTCCATCGGCACGAGCACGCCGCGCTTCGTCTTGTA
>JAKSOX010000224.1 GCA_024405335.1 Kiritimatiellia bacterium | reverse complement strand
CGCCGCAGTGCGCGGGCGTGATCCACACCGACTTCGAGAAGGGCTTCATCCGCGCGCAGGTGATCGCGTTCGACGATTACGTCGCGCACAACGGCGAAGCCGGCGCCCGCGCCGCAGGCGTGCTGCGTCCCGAAGGCAAGGAATACGAGATGAAGGACGGGGACGTCGTCGAGTTCATGTTCAACAAGTAGTCCGGACGGTCCAATCGGGGAAATGGCATGAACGGGGAAATCGAGGCGCTGAAGAAAAGCCGCAACGCGGTGGTGCTGGCGCACAACTACTGCCGGGGCGAGGTGCAGGACGCCGCCGATTTCACGGGCGATTCCCTGGAACTGGCGCGCCGCGCAACGCAGGTGGACGCCGACGTGATCGTGTTCTGCGGCGTCTATTTCATGGCCGAAACGGCCGCCATCCTCAATCCGTCCAAAACCGTGCTCATCCCCGACGCTTCGGCCGGCTGCGCGATGGCGGACATGATCACCGCCGCGCAGCTGCGCGAACTGAAGGCGAAGCATCCCGGCGCGAAGGCCGTGTGCTACGTGAATTCCACCGCCGAAGTGAAGGCCGAGTGCGACACGTGCGTCACTTCGGGCAACGCCGAGAAGGTGATGCGGACGTTCCCGCCGGACCAGGAAATCCTGTTCGTGCCCGACCGCCATCTGGGCGGCCACGTCGCGCGGCTGCTCGGGCGCACGTACGAACTGTGGCCGGGCCACTGCCCCGTCCACGCGGCGCTCACCGCGGAGGCGGTCGCCGCCGCGCGCAAACTGCATCCCGGCGCGCCCGTGCTGGTGCACCCCGAATGCGCGGAAGCGGTCCGCGACGCGGCGGACGAGCGGCTTTCCACGGGCGGCATGTGCAAGTTCGCGCGCGAAAGCGGCGCGGCGGAATTCCTCGTGGGGACGGAGGTGGGCATCCTCCACCGTCTGCGCAAGGAGAATCCCGGCAAGACGTTCTGGCCCGTGGACGACCGGATCGTCTGCCCGGACATGAAGAAGACGACGCTCGAAAACCTGGCGGCGTCCCTGCGCGAGATGAAGACGCGCGTCGTCGTTCCCGAAGACGTCGCCGTCCGCGCCAGGCGCGCCATCGATTCGATGCTGGAACTCGGTTGAGGCACCGGTCGTGAACGTCTTGATCGCCATCGATTCCTTCAAGGGTTCCCTCGGCTCCGTGGAAGCGGGCATGGCGGCGGCCGAAGGCGTCCGGCGCGTCTTTCCGGACGCGGCGTGCGCGGTGCGCCCGCTCGCCGACGGCGGCGAAGGCACGGTGGACGCGCTCGTCGCCGGTTTGGGCGGCGAAATGCGGCGCGCGACGGTGACGGGTCCCGCTGGGCGTCCAGTGGCGGCGGCGTACGGCGTGCTGCCCGGCGGCACCGCGGTGATGGAAATGGCGTCGGCGGCCGGCATTACGCTCGTCTCCGGCGCGGAGAAGAATCCGTTGCGCACCACGACCTTCGGCGTTGGCGAAATGATTGCGGACGCACTTGCCGCGGGCTGCCGCCGGTTCGTGGTGGGCATTGGCGGCAGCGCCACGAACGACGCTGGCGCGGGCATGCTCCAGGCGCTCGGATTCCGTCTGCTTGACGCGGAGGGCCGCGACGTTCCCCGTGGCGGCGCGGGGCTCGCGCGGGTGGAGCGGGTGGAGGCGCCGGCGGCGTTTCCGGACGGCACGCCGTTGGCGGCGTGCACCTTCCGCGTCGCGTGCGACGTCGCGAATCCCCTGTGCGGAGCGAACGGCGCGAGCGCGGTGTTCGGTCCGCAGAAAGGCGCGACGCCCGCGATGGCGGCCGAACTGGACGCGGCGTTGGCGCGTTTCGCGTCCGTCGCGGGAGACGCTGCGGATCGGCCCGGCGACGGCGCGGCGGGCGGGCTCGGTTTTGCGTTCCGCCGGTTCCTCGGCGCGGAACTCGTGCGCGGCGTGGAGCTCGTCGCGTCCGAAACGAAGCTCGAGGATTTCGTCCGCGCCGCGGACGTGGTGGTGACGGGCGAAGGGCGTCTGGACGGGCAGACCGCGATGGGCAAGGCGCCGATCGGCGTGGCGCGGCTGGCGAAAAAACACGGCAAGCGCGTTCTGGCGTTTTCGGGCTGCGTCGGCGATGGCGTCGAAACGCTGAACGCGGCTGGCGTCGACGCGTATTTCCCGATTCTCCGCAAAATCTCCACGCTCGAGGAGGCGTTGGACAAGGCGAACGCGGCGGAGAATCTCGCGGCGACCGTAGAACAGGTATTCAGGGTGCTTGGAAAATGAAAAAGCCCGGACGCATCCTGAAGCTCTTCATCGCCGCATTGACGGCGGCGGCGGGCGTCGTCGTCCAAGGCGGCGAATTGCCGGAAGGTTATCTGCAGGTCGGCTGGATCGGCCTGGACGGGCGGCAATGGCTGGATACGGGATTCACGCCGACTTCGCCGAAGTTCGGCTTCATGTTCGACTTCGTCTATGCGAACGAGGTTGCGACATCCGACCAGCGGCAGATTCTCGGCTCGTCCGCCCGTGTTTCCTCCGGTTGGCAGGGCGGCTTGGTCCTGAACGGCTATGCGAACCCGGGAACGCGCGGGCAGCTGGCATTCTGCGGCAAGACGATGAGCGATCCCGGGCTCGTCAAGAACGTTCGCCTTCAGCTGGAGGTCAAGAACGGCAAGTTCGAGACGACCGCCGTCAACGATCCGTCCTATTCGGGCGCGAGCGGAACGCTGACGGCGACGGACATGAGCGGCTTCGGCGGTTCAATCTACCTGGGCATTGTCCATTACGACGGCATTCCGTCGGCCGGCGGCATGTGCGGGCGGTTCTACCGGTTCAAGGTCTATGGCGAGGACGGCGAGACGATTCACGATTTCGTCCCTGCCCATTGCGAAGCGTCCGATGCCTTCGGCCTCTACGATGTCGTTGGCGACGCCGGCTTCAAGGAGAGCATCGGCCCCGCCCCGTTTGCCGGGGTGCTGGGCTTTTCCGTCGTCGGCTCGCCGTCGGAATTCGGGCAGCCAGAACCAGATTATGGCCTTGTTCCAGGGCTGGAGGCGGGCGTCCCGAAGACATTTCGCTGTCCGGAGTCGTTTGCCTTGCCCTCGGGCGTAGCGCAGGTGAATTGTCTTGGCTGGAGCCTGGACAGGGGCGACGGCACGGTCCTGT
>JAKSOX010000223.1 GCA_024405335.1 Kiritimatiellia bacterium | reverse complement strand
TTGCCGCGTTGCTGGCGTTCTTCAATGGATTCCATCTGATGACTGCCGTGATGGGGACGACGGTGCTCGGACTTGTGATCGACTACTCCTTCCACTGGCTGCTGCACGGCGACGGCGACCGGCGCGGGACGGTGCGCAACCTGCTCGTTTCCTTCGCGACGACGGAGATCAGCCTCGTGCCGCTGATGTTCTCGTCGATTCCCGTCCTGCGTCAGTCGGCCGTCTTCCTCGGCGCAGGGCTCGCGGCGGCGCTCGGGTACGTCATCTGGTGTTACCCGCGGACGGCTTGCGCCGTCCGGGCAGGACAGGACGGAACGTCGCGGTACGGCTGGACGCGCGGCGTTTCCCTGCTGGTGGCGTTGGCGACGGTTGGCGGATTGTTCTTTGTTCGTTTTGGGACCGAGATGACGGCGGTGTACCGTCCGCCGTCCGAACTGGCGGAACCCGAGCGGCTGTTCGCCGAGCTGAACGGCGGCACCGATGGCTCGCGCGGGTTCATCGAAACGCGCGGCGAGGGCTTTGAGCTCCTGCTGGAGAAGGAGGATTCGCTCGGGCTCCCGTCCGACGTGCCGCGGCTTTCGCGCTTCCTGCCGCCGCTTGGAACGCGCCGCGCCGTGGCGGAGGACGTCGCGCGACTTTACGCCGAGCAGGGCGAGCGACAGGCGAAGCTGCTAGGCATCGCGAATCCCGTGCCGCCGTCCGCACCGGTCGCCTGGTCTTCGGACGACATGCCGAAGGAGCTGAAGAAGGGCTTCCTCATGAGCGTCTGGACTCAAGGGCAGAAGCGGCAGACGCACATCCTGATGATTTCCTCCGCGCCGCAGCCGAAGGGCGAGTTGCCGGACAGCGTGACGTTCTGCCGTCCGCGTGAGACAATTGCACAGGTGCTGGCCGGCTGGGCGGACGAAACGCTGGCGCGCCTTGGCGTCGCCCTTGCGCTGATGTTCGCCGCGCTTCTCGTCTTCTGCCGCGGACGGGCGCTGGCGGTGTTCGCACCATCCGTCTTTGCCCTCCTGTCCGTCGCGGGACTGCTCGGGATTCATGGGACGAAGATCAACCTCTTTCATCTGCTGGCGGGTTTCCTGCTCGCGGGAATGAGCGTCGACTACACGGTGTTCCTCCACTCGGGCAAGTCGCTCAAGCCCGCGCTCTGCTCGCTCCTGACGAGCATCGCCGGATTCGGTGCGCTTGTCTTCGTTTCGTTTCCGGTTGTGCAGTCGTTCGGGCTGGTGCTGGGCGTCGGACTTCTGATTGCGTTCATCGCGGCGCTCGCGACAGTGCCGCGGGCGGATGCACGGGAGCGCGTCCTTGTCAGGACGGAAGTCGCGGCGACGCCGCTGGGTCTTGAGGTCTTGTGGTGGTTCTACAGGATTCTGGGATTGAAGGTTCTGCACTTCGGTGCGGCGTGCGTGGGGTTTTGCGTTTGGACGTTTTCGCGGAGCGTCCGCCGCGCTTCGCCGTCGCTTAAGAAAGTCATCCATTTCACGCGGTCGCTCGCGGACAAGCTGGTCGTCATGGCGGAGGGGAAGCGGCTGCCGCGCGTGGAGACGGACGGATCGGAGGATGCCGCGGCATTCCTCGCGGATGTGAAGGCGGGGCGCGGCGTCTTCGTGCTCTCGTCCCATTGCGGTACGGTCGAGGCGCTGGTGGCGCTCGGCGAGTGCAACGCGACGTTTCACGCCTGGATGGACTTCGACCGCACCTCTGTCTTCAACCGCTTCTACCTGCGCCATGCGCGGCGGAGGAGGGTGCTGATCCATCCGATTTCCGAAATCGGAATGGAGACGGCGTTCTTCGCCGGCGATGCGCTCGAGCGCGGCGATTCGCTCGTGATGGCGGGTGACCGCGGACGCGGCGCGTTCCGTTTCGCGCATGCGCTCGGCGCCCCGGTCTATTTCGTCGCCTGCGTCTGGACGGGCGGCGGCTACCGCGCGATCATCCGCCGCCTGCCGGAAACAACCGCGGAGATGGAGAAGACATATGTCGCGGCGTTGGAGTCCGTAAGAAGTGAATTTCCAGACCAGTGGTTCGAATGGGAGAAGTGACGTGTACGCATTGACCGATCTTGGAATCGTATCCGCCTTGGGAATCGGCGTCGCCGAGACCGAACGGAGGATGTTCGCCGGCGACACCTCCGGCATGAAGCCGATTGACGGACTCGTCGGCGGGGACTCGACCGTGTTCGGCTTTGCGCCGCTTCCGTCGGAGGAGTTCGCTGCGGCACCGACACGTGTCGGCGCGCTTGTCGATGCGGCGCTGAGGCAGCTCGAACCGGCGATAGGGGCATTGAAGCGCGCGGTTCCGGCAGAACGGATCGGTGCGGTGATTGGAACGAGCAACTCGACGATGGAGGAGTTCACCGACAACCCGGACAAGATCGACATGGCGTATCCCGCTGAACGGATCAGGGAGAAGCTGGGTCTTGGCGGTCCCTGCTGGAGCGTCTCGACCGCCTGTTCGTCGAGCGCGAAGGTGTTCGCAAGCGCGCGGCGGCTTCTGGAGAACGGCATCTGTGACGCGGTCATCGTTGGCGGGGCGGACGCGCATACGCGCACCGTGGTCGAGGGCTTTCACGCGCTTGAGGCGCTGTCGCCGAAGCTGACGCGTCCCCTCTGCGCGGACCGCGACGGAATCAACCTTGGCGAAGGAGCTGCGCTTTTCATCTTGCGCCGAGTGGAGCCCAAAGGACATGAGACGCGAGACGTTAGACTCTTGGGCGTCGGGGAGAGCTCGGACGCGCACCACCTGACGGCGCCGGACCCCGAGGGGAAGGGCGCGGAGGCGTCGATGCGTGCCGCGCTCGCCGATGCGGGGCTTAAGACGGTCGACTACATCAACTTGCACGGCACGGGCACGACGTACAACGACGCAATGGAATGCGCGGCGGTTCGGCGCGTGTTCGGCGACGCGGTGCCGTGTTCCTCGACGAAGCCGCTGACGGGACACTGCCTTGGCGCGGCGGGTGCGATCGAGGCGGCGCTGTGCTGGATTGCGCTCAGGCGCGGGAAGGGCCTGCCGCCCCATTGTGCCGCGCCGGTTGACACGGCTCTCGCGCCTTTTCCGATTCCGCAGGTTGGCGATGAACGTCCGCTCCGCACGGTCCTCTCCAACTCCTTCGCCTTCGGCGGCAGCAACGCG
>JAKSOX010000222.1 GCA_024405335.1 Kiritimatiellia bacterium | reverse complement strand
GCGAATTGTTCACGAAGATGCAGCCGAAATGCTCGCCGCGGCTCGCCGCCTGGAATGCGTTGTTGAAGCCGATCGCGCCCAGGTCGCCGTCACCCTGGTAGGCGATCGTCACGGCGTCCGGGCGCGCGCGGCACACGCCCGTCGCCGCCGCCGAAGCGCGGCCGTGCGCCGCCGACACGTGGGCGGCGTCCCAGTAGTAGTAGGTGAACACGCCGCAGCCCACGGGATCCACGAAGATCGTTTCGTCCTGCAGGCCCATCTCCGCGCACGCCTCGGCCACGAGCTTGTTGACGATGCCGTGCCCGCACCCGGGGCAGTAGTGCGTGGTGCGCGCGTGCGGCTTGCCGCACCGCGGAAATTCGGGATACATGCCCTTCTGTTCGATGATCGCCATTTTCGTCTCCCGGCCCTCACATGCCCTTGACGCGGTCCGCCACCGCGTCCACCGTCACCACCTCGCCGCCCATGCGGTGGATCATCTCCACGCCCGCGGCCTCCGCCCCCAGCCCCGCCTTCGCCAGCTGCAGGCGCACGTCGTCCGCGAACTGCCCGGCGTCCAGTTCCACGCACAGGATCTTGCGGCCCTTCGCCGCCGCCGCCAGCGCTTCGCGCGGGAACGGGTTGAGCGTGACCGGACGGAACAGCCCGGCCTTCACGCCCGCGCGGCGGAGTTCCTCCGCGGCGGTGCGCGCCACGCGGCTCGACACGCCGTACGCCACGAGCAGCACGTCCGCGTCGTCCGCGAGGAAGGCCTCGCCCCGCGCGTCTTCGCGCATGCGCGCGTACTTTTCCTGCAGGTGGAAGTTGAACGCCTCCTGCTGCGCGGCGTCGAGGTAGATGGACTTCACGAGATTCGCGCGCGTCTTGGCGCTGCCTTCGGCGGCCCAGGCGGAGAAGTCGGGGCGCGGGAGCTCCTTTTCGGGCAGCGTCACCGGCTCCATCATCTGTCCCTGCAAACCGTCCACCAGCACGATCGCCGGCGTGCGCCATTTCGCCGCCATCGCGAACGCCTCGATCGTGAAGTCGCACATTTCCTGCACGCTCGCCGGGGCGATCGTGAACGTCTGGTAGTTGCCGTGGCCGCCGCCTTTCACCGCCGGCGTGTAGTCGCCCTGTTCGGGGTAGACGTTGCCGAGCCCGGGGCCCGCGCGCATCACGTCCACGAGCACCGCTGGCAGTTCCGCGCCGGCGAGATAGCTGATGCCTTCCTGCATCAGCGAGAATCCGGGTCCGCTCGTGGCCGTCATGCACTGCTTGCCCGCGCCCGCCGCGCCGAACATCATGTTCACGCTCGCGGTTTCGCATTCGGCCTGCACGAAGACGCGCCCGAGTTCGGGGAACCACTTCGCCGCGCCGTGCGCGATTTCGCTCGCGGGAGTGATCGGATAGCCGAAGTACAGGTCGCAGCCCGCGTAAAGCGCGCCCATCACCACGGCTTCGTTTCCTTTTACGAATTTGGTCATTGCAGCATCTCCGCCCTCAACGCTCGACCTTGATCGCGTACGGTTCGGGACAGTTGTAGAAACACGTCGCGCAGCCCGTGCAGCCCTCGCCCTTGTAGGCGACCGGCTTCAGGCCCGCCTTGTTGAAATGGTCCGTGAGCGCGAGGCATCCCTTCGGACACGCCGCCGCGCACCGGCCGCAACCCTTGCAGCAGTCTTCGTCTATGATCGGTTTCGCCATTCCCTCGTCTCCAAATCTTCCGGATTCCGGACGTTTCCTCAGCACGCCACCCCGCCCGCGCCGGCCGGCGCGGTGGGCGTCAGCACTCCCCCGTTTTTGCCGGGCTCGCCCGCGAAGAGGATCATGCCTTCCGAAACGCCCACGCTCATCTTGCGCGGCGCCAGATTCGCCACGAACAGCACTTCCCGCCCCACCAGCGCCGCCGGATCGGGATACGCGGCGCGGATGCCAGAGAAAATCGTGCGCTGCCCGAGCGCGCCGCAGTCGAGCGTGAACTTCAGGAGCTTCGCGCTTTTCGGCACGGTCTCGCACGCAAGCACCTTGCCCATGCGGAAGTCGATCTTGTCGAAGTCGCCGAACGCGATTTCGGGCTTGAGCGGCGCGACCGCCGCAGCAGCCGCCGCAGCCTTGTTCTTGGAGGCGCGGGATTCGTGCGCGACTTCGCCGGAATCCGCCGGCTTCACCGTGGCGGCGGCGATCATGTCGTCCACCTGCTTCTGCTCGATGCGCGTGGCGAGGTATTCGTACGGCGCGAGCGCGCAGTTTTCCTTCGCGGTGCCGAGCGACTCCCAGGTGAACGCCTCTTCGCCGAAAAGCTTCGCCGCCTTGGCCGCGTACGCGGGCAGGATCGGCTGCAGGTAGATCGCCAGCGCGCGGAACGCGTTCAGCGTGGCCGTGAGCGTCGTGCGCGTGAGTTCCGCGTCGGTCTTCACGGTCTTCCACGGTTCGCGGCGGTCGAAGAATTCGTTCGCCGCGTCGGCGATCTTGGCGACTTCCACGGTGACCTGCGAGAACTTGCGGTCCTCGTAGTGCCGCGCGATGGCGTCCGCGCGGGAGCGCGCGAATTCCACGAGCTTGCGTCCTTCCTCGTCCAGCGCGCCGAGACGCCCTTCGAGCTTCTTCTGCAGCATCTGCGCGCCGCGCGAGGCGAGGTTCGTCACCTTGCCCACGAGATCGGAATTGACGCGGCCGACGAAGTCCGCGAGGTTGAGGTCCATGTCGTCCGCCGTGCCGGAAAGCTTGCACGCGTAGTAGTAGCGGAGCGCCGCCGCGGGCAGGTGGTCCAGGTAGGTGCGGGCGTTCACGAAGGTGCCCTTGGATTTGGACATCTTCTCGCCGTTGACCGTGAGGAACCCGTGCACGAACACCTTGTCCGGCGTCTTGATGCCGGCGGCGTGGAGCATGCCCGGCCAGAAGAGGCAGTGGAAGCGGATGATGTCCTTGCCGATGAAGTGGTAGAGCTCGGCGTCGTTTCCGGCGGCGTCCGCCTCGTTCTGGGGCCACCAGTCGCCGAGTTTCTGCCCGTGCGCCTCGCACCAGTTCTGGAGCGAGGCCACGTAGCCGATCGGCGCGTCCACCCACACGTAGAAGAACTTGCCGGGACGGCCGGGGATTTCGAAGCCGAAATACGGCGCGTCGCGCGAAATGCACCAGCCGCGGAGCGGTTCCTTGAACCATTCGAGGAGCTTGTT
>JAKSOX010000221.1 GCA_024405335.1 Kiritimatiellia bacterium | reverse complement strand
TCGTAGTCGAGCACGCGCACGCCGTCCGAAACCCAGATGTAGTCGATCCGCGGTCCGGCGCAACGGCCGTAGAACGCCTGCGCCGCGTCCGCCGTTCCGTCCGCGACGGCCTTCCGGGCCTTGCCGATGCCGTTGTTCGGGAGGTTGCGGACGTCCTCGGGCTGAGCCAGCGCCTCCGCCGTGGAAACCTCGTCCGCCAGCCACCGCCAGCCGTTCCAGGTGCGCCAGGCCCCGCGGGGCGGCGTCTCGGTCGAATGCAAGGCGTTGCGCAGCACGGCCGCGACGCTCTTCGCCGGCTTCTCGATTTCGGTGTTGTTGTGGTCGCCAGTGAACACGATCGGCGCACCCTCGCCGAAATCCTTCATGCGCTCGACGATGAGCTGCATGCCCTTTTCCCGCGCGAGTTCGGACACGTGGTCCGTGTGCGTGTTGGCGAAGCAGAATCTGCGTCCCGTCCGCCGATCCCGCAACACGAGATACGAACACACGCGCGTGCAGCAGGTGCCCCAGCTCTTCGAAGCCGGCACGTCGGGCGTTTCGGAAAGCCAGAAGGTTCCGCTCTTCAGCGGTTCGAAACGGCTCTTGCGGTAGAACACGGGCGAGGCCTCGCCGCTCTTGCGGTCCGCCTCGCGGTGGTCGCCCACGAACGCGAATTCTGGCAGGTTCTCGCGCAGGTACTGCGCCTGGTCCGGGCACACCTCCTGCATGCCGAACACGTCCAAATCCAAATCGCGGACGAGCTCCACCAGATCCGCGCGGCGCTCCGGCCAGGCGTTGGGCGTGCCCGCGTCGCCCGGCGAAAGCCGGATGTTGTAGGTGCCGACGCGGATCGCGTCCGAAGTCCGGCAGCCGCAAAACCCGGCGGCGCAAATAAACGCGACCGCCGCTCCCAACATGGCGTTCTTGATCATATCAATCCTTTTGGTTTCCAGAATGCGGACCATTGTACCACAATTGCGATTTCGGCGCTCGCCCGGTCAACGGCGCACGAGCCCTTCCGGCACGGACAGTTTCTCGACGATCCGGCCGCCATCGCGCTTCCACTCGACGCGAAGCAGCCCCTTCGGAGTGGGAACGGCCCCTTTCGCCCAGGTCACGGACTTCGGCGGACGCGGATCGAACTTGAATTCCGCCCATCCCGGTTTCGTCGGCACGACGCCAAGCACGTATCGCGACAGGATGCCGGCGATCGACGTGTCGGGGTGCGCCTCGTCGCCCCACCCCTTCGTGGAGAGATACATGCACTCGTAGGTCGTCCGCATGCCCTTCCAGTCCGGCTCGATCACCTTGAACCAGTTGTGCCCGGCGATTTCGTCCAGCGCTTCGTCGGCGAAGCCGCCCTCGAACAGCGCCCGCACGAGCACCGCCTCGAACTTGGCGTGCCAGATCTGCTTGCGCAGCGCCGCCGGATACGCGCGCCCGTCGGCGTCGCCGAGCGCGTAGTTGAGCGCCGTCGCCTCGGGATAGGATATCCGCGTCTCTTCGGAAAAGCCGAAAGTGCCGTCGACGAGGGCGTGCGCCTTCTTCACCGCCGGGGCCGCCGCCGCCGCCCGCGCGGCGTAAACGGGGTCGCCCGTCAGCTCGGCCATGTCACGGCGGCAGGCCTGAAGCAGAAGGTCGAAATAGGAACGGTGTTCCGTCGACTTCGCCCCGAAGCGGAGCGATCCCCCGCACTTCGACGTCTCCGGCCGCTGCTCGAAAAGCCCGTCCGCCCGGCAATGCGACTCGAGATAGGCCATCAACCGCTTCAAGGCGGGCAGCACGCGGCGAACCGTTTCCTCGTCGCCCGTGTAGAGCCGGTAGTTGTGGACGACCGGTATGAGCCACGCGGCGAACTCGTCCGACTCGAACGGCCCCCACTCGCCCGACTTGAGCCCGCCATGGCGCTCAGGATACGGACACGCCTGCACGTACCCCTCGGGCGTCTGGTTCTCGGCGAGCATCAGAATCGAACCCTTCAGATACGGGATTTGCGGGTCGAACGCATAGTAGTAGTTGAGGTCCGCCCACCACAAATCGCCGCTCCAGACGAGCCGATCGCGCTTGGCGCCGTCCGACACGTAGGCGTGGGTCGGCCCGAGCACGACGTTCGTCCACGCGCATGCGACGTGCAGCGGCTTCTCCCGCGCGGGGATCGCCGCCAGCTGGCAGGTGCGAACGGACGACTTCCAGACGCCGTTCAACCTTTCGTCGCTGCAGACGAACGAGCCGGTCGGCTCCTCGGTCGCATGGACGCCGTCGTTCTGCAAACGGAAGTTTTCGACCGAAATCTTCGCGCCCTTCGTCGCCGTCGAGAGCTTCGCGTAGCGGACGAGCCCCTGGCAAAGCGGCGCCCGGTAAGTTCCGCCCGCCTTCACGGAGAAATCGTCGTAGCGGTCGACGTTCGCAGGCAGAATCGGCAAGTCGACGTCCGGTCCGAGGTAACGAGCGCTCGTCTCGCGCCAAAAATCTCCCTTGGGTCCGAGTCCGTCGGGATGCGTCGCGTAGACCACGTGGAGACCGGCTTCCGTCGCGCCCTCAACCTCCTTCACTTCGAAAGCGGGGTATCCGCCCTCGCCGTCCGGACCGAAATCGACCGTCACGGGCTTCTCGGCCGTCACCACCGCCGAAAACGCAGCCAGCAAAAAGTTCAAGTGCATGACGCGCACAACTCCTTCCGCAACTTGAAAAACACCCCCGCGCAAGCCAGCACGTCGTCGAGCGCGTCGTGGCTGTTGACTCCTTCCACGCCCAGCGGCCCGAGAAGATTTCCAAGCGCGTGGCTCTTGAGGTCGGGGCGGAGACGGCGGGACAAAGCCAGCGTGTCGCACGTTTCCACGCCTTCCGGCTCAAACGGACAATCGAACTTTGCGCATTCCTGTTGCAGCATCCGCAAGTCGAACCGGTTGTTGTGCGCGACAAGCAGAACGTCCGATCCGAGGAAATCGAAAAAACGGCGAAGCGCGTCCACCGGATCCACGCCGTGTTCTTCGAGATAGTCCATCGAGATGCCGTGTATCCGCTCCGCCTGCGGATCCATCTCGCAGGACGGCCGGACGTAGACGTTCATCGTCCGTTCGAGGCGTCCGCAGACGAACTCCGCCGCCGCAAGCTGGCAAATCTCGTCCGTGCACGAACACCCCGTCGTCTCGGTGTCGAACACCACCACCCGGCCGAAGTCCGCGAACTCGGCAAT
>JAKSOX010000220.1 GCA_024405335.1 Kiritimatiellia bacterium | reverse complement strand
TCACAAACCGGCCAGCAAATTGCGGATGGAACGCTCGCGCGCCTCGATGGATTCGCACAGCCGGAACTGGACGCGCGCGCGGTTCAGGTTCTGTTCGGGATGCTGCGTCTTGAAATAGACGCTGCCGGCCAGGTAGTCCTGGAAGAAGCGCAAGCCAAGCTCGAAGGCCAGCAACCGGATCGAATCGTAGAGATACGCGCGGTCGGCTTCGGTCAGGAACGCCCCCGCCTCGCGCACGTACCCCTTGCAGAACGCGCCGCACAGATCCTCGTCGAACGAAACCTTGCTGAGATTCGCCTCCTCTTCGCCGGCCGGATTGCAGATGGAGCGCAGCGCGTCGCCGAAGTCGACCTGCACGAGCCCGGGCGACGCGGTGTCGAGGTCGATCATCGCCGTGCCCTTGCCGGTGAAGTCGTCGATCAGGATGTTGTTCACCTTGGGGTCGCCGTGGAACATGCGGCGTTTGAGTTCGCCGCGCGCCTGCGCGTCTTCCAGCGTCAGGGCGAAAGCGCGGCGGTCCTCCACGAAACGCGCCAGGCGCCGCGCTTCCATGGACGAGCCCAAACGCTTCCGCGCCAGTTCGCCGCCCAGCGTTTCGTCGTACTGCTTGAGATAGCCGCTCGTGACGTGGAAGCCGGGCAGCGGGTCCGTGACCTTCGCGGGATCCATGTCGGACACGAGATAGTGGAAATGCCCCAACGCCGCGCCGCATTCCTGCGCGTGCTCCGCGGACTGCGCGGTGTCGAACGCGTGCGCGGACAAAATGCGCGTGATGACGCGCCACACGTCACCGTTCTCGTCCGTCGTGAAATCGGCGCCGCCCTTCGTCTTGACGATCCGCGGCATCTGCCACACGCGGTCGTCGCGGCCTTCTTTGGCGTCCTGCTTGAGCTTCTCGTGGCAATGCAGCGTGATTTCGTGCATGTTGCGCATGATCACGTCGGGACGGGGAAACACCGACTTGTTCACGCGCTGCAGCACCACCTGCGTTTCGGTGAACGTGTTGCGGTACACGGCCAGGAACGTGTCGTTGATGTTGCCGTTGCCGAACGGCACCAGCGTGACGAGGCGGCCCTTGACGTTGAATTCGTTGACGAGCAGTGAAAGTTCCATGCGGCAATCACCTTTTTACCGGTTTGAGGTAGAACAGATTGTCCGTGATGGCCCACGCCCAGTCCTCGGGCATGCGCTTGAGTTCGTGCCCCGCTCCCCAGGTGTCCGAATACAGGATCTCCTTCGACTTCTCGTTGTAGCCGATGATGAGGCGCATGTGTCCGCCGGTTCCCTGCAGGTTCGCGAGTTCGGGCTCGGGGTAGCGTCCCAGCGTGACGCCCCAGAAAAGCGGAATGCCGAGTTTTACCTGGTCCTTGACGCCCTTTTGGAAACGCTGGAAGCCGCCTTTGTCGTCCGTGCGCATCTTCTTGACGGTCTTCGTGTCCATCGCGCCGAAAATGCCGCCAACGTCGATCACGTGGCCGTTCGTGAACGCCTCGCGCGAAATCTGGCTTTTGCCCGTCGCCTTCGCGGCGCGGTTGTATTTCTGGAGCATCTTGTCGATGTCGGCGATGCTGGAAATGCCGGCGTGGACGTCCGCCATGTTGAGGCCGCATTTGCGTCCGAGTTGCTGCACCACGACGCGCATTTCGGAAACGGACGTGCCGCCGCGGGCCGACGTGCCGGCCTGCTGGGCGAATTCGTGTTCGTCCACGGTCTGGCCGTAGTAGCGCAGCACGCGTTCCGTGACGGCGGCGGCGCAATAGCCCTTCTGCCCCTGGTCCACCATCGGCACGTCGGAAATCCACACGTCGCCGCTCGAAGCGTCCTTCTTCACGTGGTCCGTCAGCTTGTTGCCCACGGGTTTTGCCGCCGCCTTCATCTTGGTGCCGGGCGCCATCATGGTGAGGCGGACGAAATTCACGCGGAAGGAGCCGCCCTTCGGCGCCTCGACGCCCCAGGCGAGTTCCGCCGGCGGATCGGCCTTGGGGAAGGTCTGCACGGACTGCTTCAGCTGCTCCTTGCCCTTGAGCTTGCGCGTTTCCGGCTTCGGCGCCGAGCCCTTGCCGTCCAGCAGTTTCCCGCGAACGGTTTCGAGCAGCGCGTCGAGTTCTTCGCGCCCCATGCCGCCCCGCGCGTCGCCCGTGTTGAACAGCGAAAGCTCCAGCCGTTCGACGCCCTTCGGGCCGAAATAGAGCTTCGTTTCGTACACGGGAACTCCGTGCCACGCCACCGCGCCCGGACGGAGGCAGTTGACGATGTCGCGCTTTTGGGACGCGAACTTGAAGCCGTCGTCCTTGTGGTCGACCGTGAAATCCACGGCCGTCGCCGCCCAGGATTCCGGCTTCGCGAACGATTCGCCCGCGTCGAACGCGGCCTGCGCGCCGAACGCGCAGAACGCCGCCACGGCGCACCAGGCGCCACGTCCCAAAAGCGTCGCTTTCATGCTCATGCGTTCGTCTTGTAGAGCGGACCGAAGTTCTTGCACGCGCGGAAGTCCGCGCCGGTCGGATCGTCCGACGCGCCGAAAAGTCCCCAACAATGCGGCTGGTACACCTTGTCCTCCGGCACGTTGTGCATCGCCACGGGAATGCGCAGCATCGAGGCGAGCGTGATGAGGTCCGCGCCGACGTGGCCGTAGGCGATGGCGCCGTGGTTGGCCGCCCACGCGTTCATCACGGAGTAGACGTCCTTGAACGCGCCCTTGCCAGTGAGCCGCGGCGTGAACCACGTGCACGGCCATTCGGGATTGGTGCGCTCCATGAGCGTCTTCTGCTGCTTCGCGTCCAGCTCGACGGACCACCCTTCGGCGATCTGGAGCACCGGCCCCTGGCCCTTGACGATCGAGATGCGCGTCATCGTAAGCGGCATGCCCTTCGGCGTGAGGAAACTCGAACTGAACCCGCCGCCGCGGAAATACTCGACGCCCGCCGGCACCCACTTGGTGGCCTTCATCGTCGCGTCGACGTCCTTCTCGGTGACGTCCCACCAGTTCTTGAACACGGGCTTGCCCTTCTCCTTCATCGCGCCCGCCGCGTCGAGGCAGCAACTGCCGGAGTTGAGCAGGTGGATGATGCCCTGCTTGGCGACGCCCGAAAGCCCCTTGCCGGTCGCGCGCTTCACGGAGGCGTCGCTCCAGTAGGTGCGCACGTCCGCGAACATCGAGGCCTTGTTGGTGAGCAGCCACATGAG
>JAKSOX010000022.1 GCA_024405335.1 Kiritimatiellia bacterium | reverse complement strand
CCGTGTTCGCATCATGGCATGCAGGTGGCGCTTTCCCGGATTGCACGGAATCCGAGCAGCATGGCGTTAGTGTCGTTCTTGATGGAAAAATAGTCGCATCCGCGCCGTTTCCACAAATCGAAGTCGCGCTCCGTGTAAACGCCCAGGGGCAGTCCGGCGGCTTTGACCTTGGCGCAGGCCGCGTCGAACGTCGCCGACACTTCCGGATCGTGCCATCGCCCCTCCCTGCCCATCGAAGCCGTCAGGTCGTAAGGCCCAACGAGCACGCTCCAAAGTCCGGGAACGCGCAGTATCGCGTCCAGGCGGCGCACGGCGGACACGTGCTCCAGTTGCACGACGAGCCGCACGGCGGCATCGCAACGGCCGGCCGCGTAGGCGACGTCGTCTTCGTCCATCGCCATCGGCACGATCACGCCGTCCGGACGGAAGTCGCAGATGCGCCGCACGTGGTCGCCGCGGCATTCCGGCACGCGGAAAAAAGCGGCCATGCCCAGCGCCTGGACGGCCTTGATCATGGCGCGCGCGGTCGCGCGGTCGTACTCGCCGTGTTCGCCGTCGATCCAGACGAAGTCGAAACCGGCCTCGCGCGCGAGTTCGGCCACGCGCGGATCCGTGAACGTGGTGCAACAGCCCAGCGGGCGTTCGCCGCGCGCGCGTTTCTCGTCGAAAAGGTTCATGCGTTCTTGAAGGCCTCGATCGATTTGCGGAACCCTTCGATCATGGCGCCGCAGTCGCCGCGAACCGCCATGTAATGGACGCCGCGCGCCTTCCACGCGGCGTACTCGCATTCCAGGGACACGCCCAGCAGCTTTCCGGCCGCGAGGATTTTGCGGCACGATTCGTCGTAGACGGACTTCACCTCGGGATCGTTCCACCGGCCGGGCTTGCCCATGGACGCCGAAAGGTCGTACGGACCGATGAGAACGGAGTCGAGCCCCGGCACTTCGAGGATGCGGTCCAGATCGCGCACGGCGTCGACGTGTTCCAATTGCAGAATCGTCATGGGGTCGTGTTCGCTGGCTTTCCAGTACGCGTCGAAATCGCCGGCGCCGTAGTCCAGGCCGCGGCGGAAGCCGCAGCCGCGGTTGCCGCGCGGAGGATAGCGCATGGCCGCCACGGCGAGCTCCGCTTCTTCGGCGTTCATCACCATCGGCACGATCACGCCCGCGGGGCAGAAGTCGATCACCTTCTTGATTTCCGTGTGGTTGCAGGAAGGAACGCGGTAGAAGCTCGCGCAATCGGTCCCCTTCACGGCCATCAAGTGCTGCATCGCGGTGAAACGGTCGATCTCGCCGTGTTCGCCGTCGATGAAAACGAAGTCGAATCCGCTGGCCGCGACGATTTCCGTCACGGCGGGGTCGGCGAGCGACACGCACCCGCCCAGCGCCACCTCGCCGCCCTGGACTTTGGCGAGGAACTTCTCAAGGTTGTTGCATTTCATTTTTCGAACTTTTCCACGGAAATCGTCATGGCGAACACGTGCGTTTCGCCGGCTTTCACGACCACGGGCTGGTTGAAATTGGCGGGTTCCAGGCACACGGTGGACTTCGTCTCCGTGTTCAGGAGGTTCTCGTCGCGGTCGGCCCAGGGGTTCACCGGGAAGAAACACGTGAGCACGTCGCGGCCGCCGGTGGCGTCGAGCTTGATCTGCCGCCCCATGCGCGGATCGAGCAACGCCGTTTTGCTCGCCGCCGCGCCCATGTCGAACACGTCGCAGCCGGGACCGATCGGCAAATCACCTTCCCACACGTGCGTCAAATCGAATTCGAGTTTGCGGTTGGACCACGTGTACTTGCGCCCGTCGAAACCGCGCACGGCCGTGTGGTAGCCATTGGCCACTTTGAAATACGGGTGGTAGCCCTCGCGGATCGAAAAGTCGCCGTTCCCGGAATTGCGCGTGGAAAGCGACAGCGCGAGATCCTTCCCGAGCGTGATTTCGTAATCGAGTTCGTACTCGTGCGGGAACCATTCCCTGGAGTCCTCGCGGGGAATCATGCGCAGCTTCAGGCGCGTCGCGTCGTCGCCGCAGACGACGTCCTTCACTTCGAAAAGCGAATAGCGCGCGAATCCGTGGATGCATGGCGCGGGACGGTCGCTGAAGCCCCATTCGCGCATTTTGCGCGCCCACCATCCTTCGACCGGGATTCCGTTCGAGCCGAACCACGGCCACACCACGGGCATGCCGCCGTGGACCCAGCTCTGCCAGTTGGCGACTTTGCAGTCGATGCCGGCGGCGGGAACGAAAAACACCTCCTCCCCGCCGGCGGGAACCCAGCTGGAGAGTTTGGCGCCGCGCAGCGCGACGGAGCAGGTGCCGTGCTTGTTGGAAAGCGTCGCCACGGGATCGCCGCGCCGGTCGTCGGCAAAGGATACGCAACCGGGCTTCCCCCATTTTGCGTTCAGTTCGGCCGAAGTCGTTCCCTCGGCCAACGCCGCCAAACCGGCGACGCCGCAAAGCAGCAGCAAAACGTTTTTCATTTTTCTTCCCTCCCCGATTTTCTCAAAAAGCCAGTTTGGCGGCCAACGCCTTGAGCGCGTCCATGTCGCCCTTCCCGTTGGCGAAGGCGATCTCGCCCGCGCCGTCGCCCCGGCGCGGCACCACGTGGAAATGGAGGTGCGGAACGGTTTGCCCCGCGGCCGCGCCGTTGTTCTGCAACACGTTGAAACCGTCGCACGGCAGCGTCTTCTGGATGCGTCCGGCGACTTTTTTCACGCGCGCGATCACCGCGGCCAGCGTTTCGTCCGACGTGTCCAGCAAACCCGTCGTGTGCGCTTTGGGAATCACGAGCGCGTGCCCCTCCGAAAACGGATTGATGTCGAGGTACGCGAGCACGAGATCGTCCTCGTAGATCTTGAAGCACGGAATTTCGCCGGCGGCGATGGCGCAGAACACGCAGTTGTTTTTCACGTTTTTACTCCCGATTGTTTTGCGTACATTATATCACAAATCAGCTGTTCGGAAACGCGGAACGGAGCGTGCGGAATGGCGGCGAAATCGCATGCGCCCAACAGTTCCCGCAGCGTCGTGGGCGAACCGTCGCCCCAGCCGCACGACCGCGCCAAAAAGCCCAGAACGCGCTCCGGCGCGACGCCCGCCGCGCGATACGACGCCACGCGCGTGTCCCCGTGGCGCTTGGCGAGACGCCGCCCGTCCATGCCGGTCACGAGCGGCACGTGGAAGAACGCGGGCGGCTCCAGTCCCAACGCGCGGTAAAGCAGAATCTGCGGCGGCGTCGCCGCGAGCAGGTCGTCCCCGCGCACCACTTCCGTGACGCCAGTCGCCGCGTCGTCCACCACGGCCGCCAGCGTGTAGCCGGCGCCGTCGCGGTCGCGCGCGAGGGGGAAATCGCCCAGCGTCGCGGCCACGTCCATCCGTTGCGGTCCCGCGAAAAGATCCGTGAACGACACCACGTCCCCGGGCTCCGTGCGGAAGCGCCAGCACGGCGTCCGGCCCGCGAACGCCGCGGCGTCCTCCCACGTGGCGAAACGGCCCCGGCACGTGCCGGGATAGAAAAGCTGCTCGCCCGCATGCGGCGCGGACTGGGCGTTTTCGACGTCCTTGCGGCTGCACGCGCACGGATAGACGCGCCCTTGCCCGCGCAGACTGCGGATCGCCGCCGCATACAGCGGACGCCGTTCGGACTGCGTGCATTCTTCGTCCCAGTCGAAACCGAGCCAGCGCAAATCGTCCACGGCCGCCGCCGCCGCGCCGGGCTTGTCGCGCGGATGGTCGAGATCCTCCATGCGGAACAGCAGTTTGCCGCCGCGGCTGCGCGCCCTGAGCCACGCGACCATGAACGTGCGGACATTGCCGAGATGAAGCGCGCCCGTAGGACTCGGCGCCAATCTGCCCACGTAGCGCGACGTCATTTTTTCCAGAACTTCTTCCACTCGCGCACGAGTTCCTTGAGCAGCGGTTCCGGCAGCACCTCGGCCGTCGCCTGCGCGCGGTCGCGCGTTTTGACGAGCGCCTTCACGTAATCGGCCCGGAGATTCTCGAACGGCCGGAAGCGCACGTCCGGCGCGCCGATTTCGAGAAAATACGCGATCGACCACGCCAGCCGGTAGTTGGCGAGGCGCACCGCGGCGTTCTCCGCGTAGAAGCCGTCGTAATCCAAAAGGAGAAACGCGGGGATGGCCTCGGCCAGCGCGTCCGCGTTCTGCCGCACGAACGACGCGGCGTCGGCGTCCAAGTCGAAAACGACTTCGCCGTCTTCGCCGACGTGCGCGTTCTCGAAGAGTTCGGCATGGCCTTCGTTGAACCACGGCGACGCGGTGGACATCATCGCCGCGTAGGACAGGTGCTGGTGGAACGCCTCGTGCCAAGTGGTGCGCAAAAGCTCCTCCACGCCGCGCTCCGGCACCCACGCCACGAGTTCGCGCCTGGCGGGCGTCCACACGGCGGCAGTCCACTGCTGTTCCACTCCCACGTAGGCGAGATATTCGATTTGCGAACCGAAAACGCGCACGAGCGCGACGTGCGGTTCGCCGCCCAGCGGCGACGGCGCCACGCGCGCGTACGCCCGGCGCATGCGCGGCAAATCGTTCGTGAGCGCCTGCAGATACCGTTCGCGTCCAACCGCGACGTCGTCCACCACCGCCACGCCGTCCCCGGCGGCGAAATGCCAATCGGCGTAATTGGCCACGGCGCGCCGGTAGTCGCGGCGAAGCAGATCCTCCTCCGCAAGCGGCGAAGCGCCCTTTTTCTTCCGCGCCGGTGCCGACGGCGCGTCGCGCCAGACCTCGTCCTCGCAGAAGTCCGGCAGCCCGGACACCCTGTCCAAAAACGCTTCGTCGAACGCCTTGCCTGCCGCTTCGGCGTCTTCGCCGGGCGCGGGCACGAGCGCGGCCACGTACCAGTCCGGCTTCAGATGCGGATCCGACAGCCGCGGCCTGAACGCATAGACGAACGCGAAGTCGTTCGACGCGGCGGGATAATGCAGCAGTTCCGAAAAGTTTTTGCGCTGGGAGCGGCGCGGCCGCACGGGGGCGCCCACCTCCACCGGCGACGCGAACGCGACCGCTTCGTCGCGGCGTTCGGCGGAATCGGCGGCCAGACGTTTGAGTCCGTTCCGGAACCGGACGCGCGTCCATTCTTCGTCCACGTCCGACGCATCCGGCGCCTCCGCCGTCAACCTCGCCAAAAACAGGCGGTTCCCGTACGCGTCGCGCCAACGGCCGCGCAAACTCAGCGCGGACCACAAGTCGAGCACGTCGAAGCGGTCCTCCAGCCGTTGGACGCCGTTCGTCTCCGTGACGGCGAACGCCGCGGCCTTGGGCAAATCGAACGGCTCCGCCACGGCGTCTTCCGGCAACGGCAGCGAAAGCCCCACGTCGGGGAACTCGCGCGGTTCGCCGAAACGGACGGCGCCATCAACGGACGGAACCGTCAGCGACGCCAACGCCGCCAAGATGCATTTGCTGAAGCGCATAACTCAAATTCGCCCCCAGAAGAACGATTTGCCAGCTCATGTAAAGCCAGGCGAACAGAATGGGCAACGCGGCGAACGATCCGTACAGGGCGCTTGAACTGGCGATGCCCACCTGGGCGATGGCGCACGCCTTGAGCCACGTCACGAAGAACACGGCCGTGACGGCGCCGGCTTCGAGCGCCGCGCGCCAAAGCACTTTCACGTGGGGCAGGTACTTGAAGCAAAACGCGAACGCGAACGACGTGAACGCGAACGAAAAGAGCCAGGCGACCACTTTCGAATCGAGCACGGCGATGAAGAAGTCGCCGAGGTATTTGGTGGCGGTCGTCACGCCGGCCGTTGCCGAAATCACGTTCTTCACCACGCCCATCACGGGCAGTGAAAACGCCACGGTCACCAAAAGCGGCAGCACGACGGACGCCAATGCGTAGAGATACGCCTTTTTCCAGACGGGACGGTCGCGTTTTACTCCCCAGATGCGATTGAACGCGACCTCCACCATGCCCAGCGTCGAAATCACCGACCACAGCAGAAACGCCAACCCGACCCATCCGATCGTCTTCACGTTGAATTTCTCGACGCGGTCGAACAGCGTGTTGGCGACGTCGCGGATCTGCGCGGAAAAAACGGCCGCCATTTCCTTCTTGCGCGCGATTTCCTCTTCCGACGAGGCAGCCGCGAGAATGCCGGGCGCGGCATCCTGTCCCTGTTCGAACTCGGTGATGAACGCGTCGATGCGGTCGTTCACCATCCGGCGCGTGCAATCGGCCGCGCCGAGCGTCCGCGCCAACAACAGCAGCAGACACAGAATCGGCACGACCGTGAGCAACGAGAAGTACGTGAGACCCGCCGCGTGCAAACCGCAATCGTGCCTGAGGAATCCCCGCACGACGATCTTGACCACGTGGACGAATTTCCCGAACACGTCACGTCAATCCGTTTTGCTGGGCGACCAGCGCGTCCGCCCCGTAGGTTTTGCGGAGCTTGGGCTTCTCGATTTTGCCCGTGGGGTTGCGCGGCACTTCCGCGAAGATGATCTTGCGCGGACGCTTGTAGCGCGGCAAGTCCAGGCAGAATTCGTTCACCTCCGCCTCGGTGAGAGTTTCGCCTTCCTTGACCGAAACGATCGCGGCGGCGATTTCGCCGAGACGCGCATCTGGCAAACCGATCACGGCCACGTCCTTGATCTTGCGGTTCGCGCGCAGGAAGTCCTCGATCTGCACGGGATAGAGGTTTTCGCCGCCCGTGATGATCACGTCCTTGGCGCGGTCCACGAGATAGATGAAGCCGTCGCGCTCTTCGGCCATGTCGCCGGTGAGCAGCCAGCCGTCCGGCTTGAGGATTTCCGCCGTGGCCTTCGGATTCTTGTAGTATTCCTTGAGCACGCCCGGCCCTTTGAGCGCGAGTTCACCGACCGTGCCGGGTTTGACTGGCGTGACGCCGTCCGACTGGACGATCTTCGTCTGCCACCCGTAGCCGGCGACGCCGATGGCGCCCACGTGGTCCACGTTCTCGACGCCGAGATGCACGGCTCCGGGTCCGGTGGATTCGGAAAGTCCGTAGTTGGTGTCGTAGTCGTGGTGCGGGAACACGCCCTTCCAGCGCTTGATGAGCGCCGGCGGAACGGGTTGCGCGCCGATGTGCATGAGCCGCCACTGGTCGAGCTTGTAGTCGGCGAGCTTCACGTCGCCGCGGTCGATGGCGTCCAGCACGTCCTGCGCCCACGGCACGAGCAGCCACACGATCGTGCAACGCTCCTCCGAAACCGCGCGCAGAATCCATTCCGGCTTCACGCCCTTGAGCAAGACGGATCTGCCGCCCACGAGGAAACTGCCGAACCAGTGCATCTTGGCGCCCGTGTGGTACAGGGGCGGAATGCAGAGGAAACAGTCGTCCTTCGTCTGCCCGTGGTGCGCCTGCTCCACTTTGCACGAGTGCATCAGGCAATGGTGCTGGAGCACGATCGCCTTCGGGAAGCCGGTGGTGCCGGAAGAAAAGTAGATGGCCGCGTCGTCGTCGTCCGCGAGCTTCACGTCTGGCGCCTTGGACGAGCAGTAGCTCATCATCGTCTTGTAGCTCACGTCGAACGACGGGCAGTCGTCGCCCACGTACACGCCGAACTTGATCCGCGGCAGGCGGTCGATGATCTGTTCGACGCGGCCCGTGAACTCGGGTCCGTGCACCAGCACGTCGGCGTCGGCGAGATCGAGGCAGTACTTGATTTCGTCCGCGGTGTAGCGGAAATTCAGCGGCACGGCCATGCACCCCGCGCGGAGGACGCCGAAGTAAATCGGCAGCCACTCCAGGCAGTTCATCAGCAGAATGGCGACCTTGTCGCCTTTCTTCAGGCCGCGGCTCAACAGGAAATTGGCGAACCGGTTGGCCTTTTCGTCGAACTCGGCCCAGGTGATCTCGCTGCGGAACGCCTCCACGGGCGACGTTTCGATGAGCGAATACTCGCGCCAGGTGGTGTGCCGGTTTTCGAGTTCCTGGGGATTGATTTCGACAAGCGCGACGTCGTTCGGCCACGTCTGCGCGTTGCGCGCGAGAATTTCGGTGATTTGCATGTTTGCTCCTGGTCAGAAATCGTAACCGATGGTGAACGAAAACACCTCCTCGTCCACGTCTTCGTCCGGATCGACGACGGGCGTCGCGAAATCGAGGCGGATCGGGAACTGCTCGATGTCGATGCGCAACCCCAAACCGACCGACCAGCAGAACATGTCCTGGTCGAAATCGAATTCGTCCTCGCCGACGCTGCCGAGATCCGAGAACGCGGCCACGCGCACGTACTTGCACACGGGCACGGTGTACTCGAGATTCATGCACCAGCTCGTCTGGCCGCCCCAGGGCGCGTAATGGCCTTTCTTGCCCGGCTGGCTGTACACGCGCGGCGAAATCTCGCGGTAGTCGACGCCGCGGATGGACCGGGGGCCGCCCAGGAACAGCTTGTCGTAGATCGGCATGTCGTCGGAGAACGTGTCTTCCGTTTCCGCGCGCAGGCCGAAGGAGAACACGTGGCCGTACTTCTTCCAGACCGTCCAGTAATGGCGGTAGTTGAAGCCGACTTTCCAGTAGTTGTTGTCGCCGCCGACGAGGTCGCCGTAGACGACGCTCTTGAATCCGCGGGTCGGGATGAAGAAATTGTCGCGCTCGTCGAGCTGCCAGAACACGCGGAACGGAATTTCCCAGTTGTCGCCGTATTCGTCGTCCTGCCAGCGGAAAACGGCGCCGGGATCGTCAGGATTGGCGGCATACTTGCCGAATCCCTTGGTGAGGTAGTACTTGTCGTTCTCGACGTCGTCCATCTGGATGAACTCGGCGGCGAGCTTGAACCCGAGGCGTCCCTTGGCTTCGGCCGTGGGCCAGAACTTCACGGGATAGGCCAGCGTGACGGCCGCGCCGTTGCGGATCACGTCGTAATCGTCGTACCAGCGCTGGCGGCGGTAGCCCTCCACCGTGAGTTCGAGCTGGCGGTCGAGGAACCACGGCTCCGTGACGGACGCTTCATAGGTCTGGACGCGCGGACCGGCCTGCAACAGGAGCCGCCCCTTCTGGCCGGCGCCCCGGAAACGCCACGGATTGAAAAGGTCGAAGTTCGACTCGGAAAGTTCGATCGTGCCGTACACGGAGTCGACGGAACTCGCGCCCACGCCCACCATGAACTGGCCCGTGCTCTTCTCGGAAACTTCGTACACGAGATCGCGGTGCTCCGGCTCGCCTTCCTTGGCCACGGCGTCCGTCTTTTCGAGGTAGTAGCGGACGCGGTCGAAATAGCGGAGGTTCTCGAGGCGGCGCTTGGACTGCTCGGCCTTGTCTCCGATCATGCGGTCGCCGGGCGAAAGTTTGATTTCGCGGCGGATGACCTTGTCCTGCGTGTAGTCGTTGCCGCGCACGAGAACGCGGTCGATCACCACGGGGACGCCTTCGGTCACCACGAACGTGACGTCAAGTTTGGAATCGTCCTCCGCGGACGGCAAACGGCGCACGTCGACGCGCGTTTCGGCAAGCGGATTGTCGCCGGACTCGCAGAAAATCTCGAGCTGGTGCGCGGCGGCGGCGAGCGCCTCTTCGCCGGCGACGTCGCCTACGGCGAGCGCCTTTACGGACGCCAGCGCGGCGGCTTCCGGATAGTGTTTCACGCCGGAAACGGCAATGGATCCGACGGTGAAGCAGGGGCCTTCGTCAACCCTGAACACGTAATCGGCCTCGTCCTCGCCGGCGGCGACTTTCTCGGGCATCGACACGGTCGCGTCGAGATAGCCGCGGTTGCGATAGACGGCGCGTACCTTGTCGCACGCTTCGGCGAGTTCCTGCTCGGTCACGGGCTTGTCCGTGAACCAGCCCAGCGGATTCCACCAGGGATAGTCGCCCAGCGCCGCGCGCAAATCGTCCGCCTCGACCTTTTCGTTGCCGTCGAAGTTGTAGTCGCGGATTTTGACGCGCGGGCCTTCGACGATTTCCATCGTCACGGTGACGGCGTCGTCCGAGCCGGGAACGGGCTCCACTACGGGCGTCACCTGCACGTCGGCGAAGTGCTTCTTGCGGTATTCGGCGCGGATGCGGCCCGCCGCCGCCGCGAAGTCGGCCTCGCCGTAGGCGTAGCCGTCCACGAGTTCGGAAAGTTTCGCGATCTTGGACGCGCCCCAGAATTCGTTGCCCTTCGCCTGCAGCGGCGCCTGGAAACGGAGCTTGCGCGTCACGACGTAGACGACCTCGACGCCCGTGGCCCCGTGGCTCGCCTCGACCGCGATGTCTTCGTATTCGCCGGTGTTTTTGAGCGCCTGCACGTCGCGCGCGCACGCGGCGGGATCGTATTCCGATCCGGGCTTCACTTCGCAGCGCACGAGCACGTCGGACGCGCCGGCCGCCTTCCCGTCGGCCGTGCGTGCCGTCACGGACGACACCTTCGCGGCCCATGTCTGGCAAACCGCCAGCAAAGCCGCCGTCATGACCAGTCTCTTCATGCGAACCTCCTTTTCAGCGTTTTCCCGATTTCAAACGAATCCGTTTCATCCGAACATCACCGGCGACACGTGCCAGATGTTGCGCGCGTACTCGGCCACCGCGCGGTCGGACGAGAAGAAGCCGGAACGCGCGACGTTCACGAGCGACATGCGGTTCCACTTCTCCGGCTGGAGATAGGTGGCGTCCACGCGGTCTTGCGCCTCCGCGTAGCTTCTCAGGTCGGCCAGCAGCATGTAGTAGTCGTTGTAGTCCAGAAGCGAACGCAGAATCGGCTCGTAACGGCCCGCGTCGCCCGACGAAAACACGCCCTTGCGGATGCTGTCGAGCGCGGCGGCGATTTCGGGATCCTTCTCGACCAGTTCGCGCGAATTGTACGTGGGACGAAGCCGCGCCACGTCTTCCGTGCGCATGCCGAAGAGGAACATGTTTTCGTCGCCCACCTTCTCGTGGATTTCGACGTTCGCGCCGTCGTACGTGCCGATCGTGAGCGCGCCGTTCATCATGAACTTCATGTTCCCCGTGCCGGACGCTTCCATGCCCGCCAGCGAAATCTGCTCGGAAAGTTCGGCGGCCGGCATGATCTTTTCGGCGAGCGAAACGCGGTAGTCCGGCAAAAAAGCCACCGTGAGTTTTCCGCGTGCGCGCGGATCGGCGTTCACCACCGCCGCCACGTCGTGGATCAACCGGATGATGAGCTTCGCCATCCAGTAGCCGGGCGCGGATTTCGCCGCGAAAAGCACCACGCGCGGAACGGGATCGTAGGACGAGTCGTTCACGAGGCGGTTGTATTTCATGATCACGTACAACACCGCCATCAGCTGGCGCTTGTATTCGTGGAGGCGCTTCACCTGGACGTCGAAAAGCGCCGTCGGATCGAGCGCGACGCCGAGCTCCTTCTTGACCCAGCCGGACAGCTGGCACTTGTTGGAGCGCTTGATCTTGCCCATCGCCTCGAGGAATTCCGGGTCGTTCGCGTGTTTTTCCAGCAAGGCGAGCTCGTCGAGCCGCGTGATCCATCCGTCGCCGATCGTCTCGTTGACGAGCAGCGAAAGCATCGGGTTCGCCTTCAGCAGCCAACGGCGCGGCGTGATGCCGTTCGTGACGTTGTGGAACCGCTCGGGCCACACGTCGTGGAAATCGCGGAACAGCGAGTTCTTGAGAATCTCGGAATGCAGCTTCGCCACGCCGTTCACGCTGGAGGAGGACACGATCGCCAGATTCGCCATGCGCACGTAGCGTTCGCCGCCCTCCTGGATGAGGGACATGCGCGCGATGCGCTCGGGATCCCCGGGGAACCTGGCGGACATTTCCGTGAGGAAACGCCGGTTGATTTCGTAGATGATCTGCAAATGCCGCGGCAGCAGGCGCTCCATCATCGGCACCGGCCACTTCTCCAGTGCTTCCGGCAGAATCGTGTGGTTGGTGTAGCCCGTGGCGCGGCGCGTGACGTCCCACGCATCGTCCCAGGAAAGGTTCTCGTCGTCGATCAAAACGCGCATCAACTCGGGAATCACCAGCGCGGGATGCGTTTCGTTCAGGTGGATGAACGCCTTGTCCGGCAACGTCTTCCAATCGCTGTTGCTGGCGCGGAAGCGGCGCAGGATGTCGTTCAACGAGCAGCACACGAAGAAATACTGCTGCTTGAGGCGCAACTCCTTGCCTGCCATCGTGTTGTCGTTCGGATACAGCACCTTCGTGAGGTTTTCGGCCCTCACCTTGGACTCCACGGCCTCCAGATAGGAGCCCTGGTTGAAGTCCACGAGGTCGAATTCGTCCGTAGCGCGGGCGCTCCACAGCCGGAGCGTGTTCACGGCGTTCTTGTAGCCCACGATCGGCAGATCGTACGGAATGCCCTGCACTTCGCGCGCGCCGACCCACTTCCAGCCGAGCGAACCGTCGGCCTTGGTGACGCACTCCACGTGACCGCCGAACTTCACCGTCTGCGCGTACTCGGGGCGCTGGATTTCCCACGGATAGCCGTTTTGGAGCCAGGCGTCCGGTTCTTCGACCTGCTGGCCGTCTTTGATCGTCTGCCGGAAAATGCCGTAGTCGTAGCGGATGCCGTAGCCCATCGCGGCGAGGTCGAGCGTGGACATGGAGTCGAGGTAGCACGCCGCCAAACGCCCGAGGCCGCCGTTGCCGAGGCCGGCGTCCGTCTCGAAATCGCGCAACGTGTTCCAGTCGATGCCGAAAGCGCGCAACGCGGCGTTGCACATGCGGTCGGCCTTCAAGTTGATCACGTTGTTGCCGAGCAGCCGGCCGATCAGGAACTCCAGCGACAGGTAGTAGACGTATTTCGAGTTCTGCTTGTGGTACTCCGCCTGCGTCTTCATCCAACGCTCGGTGATGCGGTCGCGGATGGCGTACGCGAACGCCGTGTAGCGGTCGCGCGGCGTGGCCGTGTTCTTGTCCTTCGCCAACGTGTAGCGAAGATGGTGCGCGAAATCCTCTTTGAGCCCGGCAACGCTCATTTCGACGCGTCCGGCCTCTGCATTTGTCTGGTTCATTGAAAAACTCTACTGTTGTTGTAACAAAAAAACACGCGGATTATAGCAAAAAAACGCCACGTCGCGCAAACGAATTTCCGCCGACCTCCGCGGCAGAATCGCCGCGGGCGCGCACTCCATGCGGACGCAATGCCGGGCATCCGCCCAATCACCCTTCCAACTGCGCGCAGATTTTCTCGAGCTTCGCCACGGACGCGGCGAAGAAGTTCTTTTCGAAGTCGCAGGAAAACGCCGCCACGTGCGGCGTCACCACGCACTTCGGATGGCGCAGCAGGCGGTTGTCCGGGGACGGCGGCTCGTCGCACATCACGTCGATCGCGGCGCCGCCGATCGTGCCGGCGTCGAGCGCGTCCGCCAGCGCCTCTTCGTCCACCACGGGTCCGCGCGACGTGTTCACCAGCAGCGCGTTCTTCTTCATGAGCGCGAGGCGTTCCGCGTTGACGAGGCCCTTCGTTTCCGGCGTGAGCGGGCAATGCACGCTCACGAAGTCCGAACGCCTGAGCACTTCCTCGAGCGGCAGCGAACCCGGCGCGAACGGATCGTGGTGGATCACCTCCACGTCGAACCCGGACATCATCTTCTCCACGCGCCGCGCGATGTTGCCGTAGCCCACGAGGCCGAGCGTGCGGCGGGACACGTGCCAGTCCATGCCTTCGACCTTGCCCCATTCGTAGCCCGCCTTGGCCCGCGCGTTGTACTGCGGAATCTGGCGGGCGTAGGAAAGAAGCAACGCCACTGCGTGCTCGGCCACGCATTCGGCGATGGATTCGGGCGTGTTGTACACGCCCACGCCGTGCGCCTTCGCCCAATCGCAGGGCAGCGCGTCGAGTCCGGACCCGGACCTCAGGAGCGCCTTCACGCCGGGCATCTTTTCGAGCGCTTCCGGCTTGAGGCACGTGTTCGGACCGAACATCCAGCACACTTCGGCGTCGGGAAACGTCGCCAGCAGGTCGGCCGGCGTCTCGCAACGCGCCGCGCGGAAATCCGCGAATTTCCGGATCGCCTCGGCCGTGCCCGCGGGCAACCGCTCCTCGCCGCTCGTCACCAATACGACTTTCTTCATCTGCGATTTCCTTTCCGTTGGTCTTGCGCGTTCATTTCCGGCAATACCAGGCCTCGATTTCTTCGAAGGACTTGCCTTTCGTTTCCGGCATTCCGAAGGCGGAAACAAGCCAGTACAGGACCGCGGAAACGGCGCAGAACGCCCAAACGCCGCCGTAGCCGAACGACTCGCCAGCGGGCAGGAACGCCCACTGCATGCCCATCGAAACGAAGTGGTTCACGAACAGCACGACGCCCATGCCCACGGCCCGGATGCGCGTCGGCAGGAGTTCCGTCATCACCAGCCAGACGCACACGCCCGGCCCCACCGAATACCCAGCGATGAACACCACCACCCCCGCCGCGACGAGCGAACCGGTGAGCCCGCCAGCCGGCAGGACGCCGCGCTCGATGGCGAAAAACGCCGCGCTGATCAGCACCGTCGAAAAGAAGATCGTGCCCGTGCCGAGTTTCAGCAGGAACTTGCGTCCTTTCACGTCCACCAGCGCGCAGGCGAGCAGCGTCATCGCGAACATCACCGTCTTGAACGCGACGTCGGCCCAGTTCGCGTATTCTTTCGCGAGGCCGCTCAAATTGAAAAGCTTCACCGAATAGCAGAGGATGCACGGCAGCCCGCAGAGCTTGTTGCACGACAGGATCAGGAACACCACGGCGAACGGGAACGCGTACCGGCGCGTCAGCAGCGCGCGGAGCGTCAGCGGTTCCAACGGCGCGGCGGCGTTCCCGTCCGCGGCGGCGCTTTGCGCCACACGCCGCATTTTGAGCCATTCAGGCGATTCGGGCATTTTCAGGGATCCGAAGAAGAGAATGACGCAGGGAACGGCGCCGATCCAGAAGATGGCCTGCCAGGCGAACGTCTTGGCTGCGGCCGTGGTGCCGCCGTCGTCGCCGGCGCCGTACAGGTAGGTCACGAGCAGCCCGATCAGGCCCGACAGCACGATGCCGCCGATCAGGAACAGCTGGAACAGCCCCGTTCCCTTTCCGCGGTGTTCCGGCGGCAGGGATTCCGCGAGGTAGAGCGGCGCGACCGTGCCGACGAACCCCATGGCGATCCCCTGCAGGCACAAGCCCGCGAACAGTATCCAGTAGTTGTTGCAGCAGAGGGCGACGACGCCGGTGGCGGCGACGTAGATCAGCGCGGATCCAGTCAAAATGACCCGGCGGCCGATCCACTCCGCCAACGGCCCCGCGGCGAACCCCGAAAACAACGCGGCGAGCGAACAGGCCGAAACCAGCGTGCCCATCAGCTTCGCGGCGTCCCAGGCGACGCCGAACAGCGTGACGTCGAACGAAACCGTCCGTTCGAGATACGGCATCGCGACCGACAGCAGATTCCCGCTCGCGACGCCGTAGAGCACGCCCGCGAGACCGGACATGAACAGCAGAAACCATTGCGAGCGAAGACGCGATTTTCCGGGTGCGGCGTCGGGCATGGCGGCATCCTCAATCCAAGGCGAGAGACGCGAAGACCGCCGCCGCGCGCGGCAGAATGGCCTCGTCGAAATCGAACGCCGGCGTGTGCGCGATCGGGAAGTCCGCGCCCTTGCGGATGCCGAACGTCAGGTAGTAGGTGGGGATTTCCCGGCCGTAGTAGCCGAAGTCGTCCGACCCCATGGACGGGAATATCTGCTCCAGCGGAAACCCGAACTTGCGGCCCGAGGCGCGCGCGCGGTCGCCCAAACGCGGGTCGTTGTAGGTGAGCGGCAGGAGATCCGTGAATTTCACCTCGGCTTTGCCGCCGAAGATTTCGGCGGTGGATTCCGCCATGGCCTTGATCTTCCCGCGCAGCAGCGCGTCGACCGCCTTCTCGTGGAAGCCGATGCGGCCGGCGAGCAGCCCCTCGTGCGGCGTGGCGACGGTTTGGTCGCCGGCCTGCAGCTTGAGCAAGGTGAGCGAATACGGACGCGTCGCGCGGACCATGCTCTTGAGTCCGTCGATCTGAACGGCGACGCGGCTCAGGATCACGGCCGGGTTCACGGCTTCTTCGGGATAGCTGCCGTGCACGCTCTTGCCCTTCACGAAAATCTCGAACCGCGTGCCGCCGGCCATCACGGTGCCGTCGTACCAGCCGACGTTGCCGAAGTCGCTGGTGGCGTTCAGGTGAAACCCCCACGCTTCGTCCACGCCGTCCAACACGCCGCACGCGAGAAACTCGGGCGCGCCGTCGGGCGTAGTTTCCTCGGCGGGCTGGAAAAGGAAGCGCACGTTCTTTTCGGGACGGAACTTCGCCAGCATCATCGCCGCGCCGAGGTTCGTCGCCACGTGGCCGTCGTGTCCGCACGCGTGCATCTTGCCGGGCACCTCCGATTTGTAGGCGTGGTCGGCCGGTTTTTCCTCGCAGATGGGCAGCGCGTCGATGTCGCAACGGAGCGCGATCGTGCCGGCCCCGGGACGGCTGCCTTTCAATTCCGCCATCACGCCCGTTTTCATGGCGATGGGCTTCACTTCTACGCCTGGCAGCTTCGCGAGCTCCTCCTTGATGCGCGCCGTGGTGCGGAACTCTTCGAACCCCAGTTCGGGATGCCGATGCAGATCGCGGCGGATTTCGGTCAGGCGCGGCGCGATTTCGTCCGCGTATTCCAGGAAAGCGTCTTTGTCGTAGTCCATGTTTTGCCCTTTGCGCGAAAGTATACCACGTTTTCGGCGAAAGTTTCATGCCATTGCTCGTCTTGGCGCGAAATCGGAACACGCCCCG
>JAKSOX010000219.1 GCA_024405335.1 Kiritimatiellia bacterium | reverse complement strand
TCTGCCGCGTGCCGTAATGGATGTCGTTGCCGATCTCGTCCGTATGCATCGCCGCGGACTCGACGACCACGTCGTCCCGCCCAGACTTCCGCAAGAGGTCCTTCATCACGAACTCCGCCATCGGACTGCGGCAGATGTTCCCGTGGCACACAAAGAGAATCCTCATCATCTGTTTCCTTTCTTCTCCAAGGCAGCATCCCTCGCCGCCCTGCGGTCGACCGCCATCGTCGGCTCCGCGACGACGACGTTGTCGCGGACGATCGGATCGCGCGCGAAACTGAGATCGGCGAACGGCACGCCCTTCGGCAGACCGCAGACGCGGTTGCGCTCGATCCGGATGCCTTCGTGGAACTTCATCGGCGGCGATGCGCCCGCAACCAGCGTGCAGATGAACGGACCGTTCGAGCCGCGGGACGAAAAGTGGTCGAAGAGGTTGTCCCTGATCGTCAAGTCGCCCGTCCGGCCCGCCTCGCCCCAGTATTGCGCCAGATCGTTGACCAGAATCGCGATGCCGTGCCGGAACACGTTGCGCTCGAGCACGAACTTGCCGCGCCCGGCCAGACGCACGTGCAGCACGTCGTGGAACGTGTTGTCGTGCATCCGCACCTCGGGCAGCCATGTCACGTTCTCCACGAGAGTTCCATTCGGCGGCGGCGCATCCAGGCGGTCGACGGTGATCGCGGCGCCATTGCCGCGCTCGGCAACGGACACGACCTTGGCGGTCCCGAGCACCGCGCGCGTCGCGGGATCGGTGAACTCCACCACGTCGCCGGGATGGTAGGGATGGAAGTTGTAGTACCCGTGGTGGATGTGCTCAAGTTCGAGCGCCACGCCGGCGGCGGACGCGACGCGCAGGTAGTTGCCGTGGATGTTGAGCGCGTCGTCCAGCGCCCAGCTGAAGGTGGAGTTCTTCACCTCCACGAGGCCGCGGTTGTTGACCACGAAAAGACAATCGGCCGTGATTGACACGTGTTCTCCTTCGCGCGGCTTGACGCGGTAGCCGTCGACCGTGAGGTTCTCGTTCAGGAACGAAACGAGCCCCATGCCGTCGCCACTCTGGAGATGCACGTTCCGGACCGTCACGTCGCGGCACTCGGCGAAGTGCAGCGAGCAGCGTTCGCGCCCGTTCAGCAGAAAGCACAGCGGTTCGCCGACTTTGAACGGAAACCGGTCGAGACAGCCCTTGAGGTTCTGACGGCGGTTCGAAATCCGCACACGCCCATTCCCCAGGTCTTCGGCGACGCCGTTCAGGAACGTGGACGCGAGACAGTCGCGCCGCGTCGTTTCATTGGCGGCGAAGAGATAGTGGATCGCAATACGCTCGAGCGCGTGGACCGAAATGCGCTTTTCGCGGCTGTCGAACCGACCGAGGTCCGTGTCGATCAGAAGCGCACCGTCCTTCACCTCGTAGACGACGCCCGGATTGAACGTGAATTCGAAGCCGCCTTCGTCGAGATGGCGGTCGATTTTCAGTTCGACGTAGGAAGGCCGGAACACGCGCGCCGTGAAGTTCTGCACCGTCACGTCGCGGCACTTCGCAAAGGAGAACGGGAAGACGCCGCCGTGCCAGACGAACGTTGAACCGCCGCCGTCGATCGTGACGCCGTTCATGCCCTCGAAGCCGAAAAGCAGCTTCTTTTCGCCCCAACTCGTCGAGCCGGCCATCAGCCGCTTCGGCTGCGCTCCATCCTCGAAGAAGTGGTATTCGCCCTTGGCGAAGCGCAGCGTGTCGCCGTCTTTCATCGCCTTCACGGCGGCGACCACGCGCGGCGTGGCATTGCCCTCGCCGGGCGAAACGTTGACCACGCGCGCACGGACCGCGCCCGCGCAGAACGCGGCGGCGGAGAAACAAAGGATTCCCGGCGCGACGCGGCGCCGGCGGCTTCCAAAAGCAACCGAGTTTTTCATGCGGTGAGTATACTACAACCAGGCCGCCACATCAAATCTCAATCGCCGGAATTTTCGCCGGACACGCTTGCGACTTATTGAACCCTGGCAGCCGTCAGGGACGGTATCGGAAGCATTCGCGGCCCCCGCCTTTGACGCCGCCAATGACTTCCGTCTTGTGCTTGCGGAAGAACCAGCCGACGACTTCGAGCCCAATGAGTGAAACGACCGTCGTCGCGATGCCGATCGCATACATCCCGGAGGCGACCGCCATGCCGATGCCCGCCGCCACCCAGATGCCCGCCGCGGTCGTGAGCCCGTGAACCGCGTGCTTGTTCACCATGATCGCGCCCGCGCCGATGAAACCGATGCCGCTCACGATCTGCGCGGCGACACGCCCCGGATCGCCCTGCCCGTCAAACCCGTAGCGCGAGACGATCATCATCAGCGCCGCGCCGACGGCCACCAGAAGATGCGTCCGCGTCCCGGCGATCTTCGCCCGGAACTCACGTTCCGCGCCGATGATCCCGCCCAAGAGCCCCGCAATCACGATGCGGCTGATCAGCACGTACATATCCGGCATTTCACACCCCTTATCCGAAATGACGCCGAATCATAATTACACTCCTACGATTACACCATTTGGTGTAATCGGCATTATTCTACCATACCGAACCCTCGGATGGCAAGCATCCACCCTCTTAACGCCCCCTTAACTCGACCACCAGGAACTCCGGCGAGTTGAAATAGCGCGGCAGGGGCGTGCTCTCGCGGGCAAGCCCCCGGCAAACCAGCATCGGGCTGCCGCACGCGAGATCGTATCGCCCTGCCACGTACTTCGGGAAGAAGTACTGATTCGGCGAGTAGCATCCCCGCCCGATGAACGGAATGAGCCACTGCCCTCCATGTGCATGCCCCGTGAGAATCAGATCATAAGAGTAATGCTCGTAAGCGTCCGCACGTTCGGGGCGGTGCGACATCAAAATGCGAAAGTGCCCCTTATCGGACTGCGCATCCGCCCGCCGTAACTGCCAATCCCACTCCCCGAGCATATACGTCGGGTCATCGACCCCGCAGAGGTCAACAGTCGTCCCCTTAATCAACATCGTGCGGCATCCGCCCTCCAGCACCGTGACACCAACGCCTCTGATCCACGCCTTCATCTCATCCACCCTCTCGCTCCAATACTCGTGGTTCCCGGAGACGTAGGCGCACGGATAGCGCTTGACTAACGCCTTGATCAGCGCTTGGGCGGGACCGTCAGGAAGACGGTCGTCAAAGATATCACCGACGAACAAGACGACATCCGGCTTCTCTTTCC
>JAKSOX010000218.1 GCA_024405335.1 Kiritimatiellia bacterium | reverse complement strand
CCCCGGATTCTGCGGGTTGCGCATCCCCGGATTCTGCGGGTTGCCCCTCCCCGGGTACTGCGGGTTGCGCGTCTGCGCAACCTCGCGGCGCCAGCCGCGACTCTCGCGCCAGCCGCGACTCTCGCGCCAGCCGCGACTCTCGCGCCAGCCGCGACATCTTCGAAAAAGAGTGGCACGATTGGATCGTGAAACGAAACGGCCAGCTCGCCGCGTTTCGCCGCTACGTCCGCGAGAATCCGCTCCGCGCCTGGCTGCGCCGCCAAAATGCGCGATATTTCGGGAAAGTCCGCGAGGTCGAATTCTTGGGCAGGCGCTGGTTCGCCTACGGCAACGCCGCGATTCTCGAGCTGCCGGCCGTCGTCCCGCTGAAAGGCCATCGCGCGACGCCCGAGGGCTCGGACGAGTGGCGGAAAATGGTCGCCGCGGCCGCCCGCATCGGCCCGGGCGGCGCCGGCGCAAGCACCTTCATGAGCCCGCTCGAAAAGGCCTGCGGAAACGCCATCGCAAAATCCGGCGGCAAATTCATCGTCCTCTCGCCAGATGGTTTCGGCCCGCGTTGGCATCCGCCGAGGGAAAAGGAAAGATTCTGCGCCCAGGGGCGCATGGTGTTCCTCTCGCTCTACCCCGCCGACACGCGCAAACCCGACAACGCCACCCTCTACCGCCGCTGCCACGAGATGGGCGATCTCGTCGCCGCCGCCTGCTCCACCCGCCCGTGAACCCTGCCGCGCGCGGGCGAAATGCGGCCCACGTGGCGGGCGCGGTGCGCCCGCCCTACCGCGCGGGGACCATCCTCCCATCCGCCCAAGCCGGCGGCGACGTGCGGATTTCGCAATGCGCACCGGTCGCGGGATGGACGAACGACGCGGCGAGCGCGTGCAGACAATGGCCGATTTGGCCCTCCACGGCGAACGCGCCGTAGACGCGGTCGTTCACCACGGGCATTCCCGCGATCGAAAGCTGCGCGCGGATCTGGTGGGTGACGCCAGTGAAGATCGTCACCTCGAGCAGCGTGCGCTCTTCGTTTCCCTCGCGCACGTGCGCGATCGGCGCAAAGCGCGTCACCGCGCGCATGGGACGCGCCGCGCGGCGCTCCGCTTCGCAGATGCGAGCGCGGCCGAGGTCCACCATCTTGCAGAAGGAAAGCCCCGGCATGTGGATGAGGTCGTTCGTCAATTCGCCGCCGCGTTCGACGTTTCCCTCCACCAGCGCCAAATACGTCTTCTTCACGGTCTGGGCGGCGAACTGCGCGCGCAGATGCGCGTACGCCTCCGGCGTCTTCGCGAAAAGCACGAGGCCGGAAGTCCCGGCGTCGAGACGGTGCAGCGCGCCGGCCATGAGCGGTTCGTCGGGCGAGGCCTCCGCGCACGCCGGCCACCGCGCCACCACGCCGTTCGCGAGCGCGGCCGTTTCGCGCCGCGTGAGCGGCTGCACGGGCAACGCGGCGGGCTTGTCGAACGCCAGCAGCGCGGAGTCCTCGAAAATCGGCTCCGCGGCGACGGCCGGATTCGGCGCCACGCGGTTGTCGCGCGCCTCGTCCAGACGGGCAACCGCCACGCGGTCGCCCGCCGCGAGACGAACGCCCTTCCGGCGGACGATTCTTCCGTTCACCGCGACGCCGCCCGCCTCGACGGCCTCGCGGCAGAACGCCCGCGTCGACGACGGGAAGCGGATGAACAAAGCGGCATCCAAACGGATGCCGCCGGTTTCGCAGATGAAGGAAGCGCCCTCAATCATACTGGTTCATCGTGGAGAACGGCACCATGCCTTCCCAGCCCTGATTGCTCGCCCACGGCAAGTCGGAATCCTCGGCCGTGTCGGCGATGCAACCCGCGAGCAGCGCCAAACCCAACGCCGCCAGCAACACTTTACTCGGCGTAGACACTGTCGCCCTTCTCGATGTCGACCTGCTTCCAGTCGCCCAGCACGTCCGCGATCGCGTAGTTCTTGCCGGCGACCGCCTGACGCAGACGGATCTTGCCCACGAACTCGCCCGCGCCGCCCTGGAGGCCCTTGCGGCGGACGCCCATCTCGAGCTGGGCCATCGCGTTCTGGCGCTCGGGACCGAGAAGTTCCTTGATGGACGCTTCGTCGAACTTGACCACGCAGAACATGAGCTCGTTGTTGACGTCGACGATTTCGCCCTTCTTGCCCACCGTGAGGGACGTGACGGCCGCGCCGCCGCCGCCACCACCGCCGCCAACGGCCTGGGCCGCCGCCTGCTGCTGGGCCTGCTGCTGGAGCAGGCGCTTGAGCTGCTCGACGAGCTTTTCGGCTTTGGCGAGATCTTCCTTGACGGCTTCCGTTTCGTCCTTGGCGGCGGAGACTTCGTCCTTCAACGACGCGATTTCCGCGTTCAAATCTTCGATCTGCTGCTTGAGCTTGGCGACCTGCTCTTCGAGCGCGGCCTTCTCCTGCTCGAGCTGGGCGATCTTCGCCTTGAGCTGCTCGATCGTGATTTTGTCCTGCCGCATCTCGGGCGGCAGCTTGTTGAAATCGGCGACGAGCTTTTCGATCTTCTCGCGGGCGGCGACCAGCTCGGCGCGCGTGGTGTTCAACTTGGCCTGCTGGTTTTTGGCGCGGTCGAACAACTGCTCGAGCAGTTCCTGCATCGTGCCCTTGCCCTTCGTCATCGGCTTGTTGTAGTTCGCCGCGTCGAGGATCACCTCGCCCATCGCGTCCACCGCGTACAGCTGGCGGAGCTGGAGGCGCGTCTCGGTGCCGTCCCAATTGAACGTGTCGAGGTTCGCCTCTTCGAGCTGCGCGGGATACTCGCTGAGCACGTCCTCCGTTTCCACCGACTCGACTTCCTTGGCCTCGATCGGCGAAACGTCCTTCTTCGCCTCGGGCACGCTCATCGGCTTTTGCGGATCGACCTTTTCGATCGTGCGCGCCACGCGCACGATGTAGTCTTCCATCATGCGGTTGCGGTCGCCAAGCAGCGTGCGCTTGTCGAACAATTTCATCTCGAAAAACAAGGCCACACCCGCCAGTATCAGAATGAGATAGACGAGAACATGCAAGACTTTATTCATCTATTTGCCTCCACGGGTGCGTAGGATACACGAAATCGCAAAAAACCGCAAGAGAAATTTTACGCTTCCGTTGAACGAAAAGGCCTCCCCGCGCATTGCGCGAAGAGGCCTTTTGCGGACAATCGCCCGGTCGATCACTTTTCGACGGGGACGATCGTGACGACTTTGCCGTCCTTGATGAATTTCACCCG